>NZ_JACJSE010000001.1:0-300000 GCF_014698045.1 Aulosira sp. FACHB-615 | reverse complement strand
AAAGTTAATTCATCGGTCATGACTCCCACAATCAACACGCGGTCATGATCAGCATCTACTTCCTGGGCGACAAATTCCCGCCGGAATTCTGCTTCCAGTCCTTCCACCAAATCGATGAAGTCCTGTTCTGCCAGCATATCCAAGCTCATTGGTGGGGAAATGCTAGAGTAGGTTGCTGAGTTTTGCGTACCGCGTTCTGAGTTTGGGACTGCTACTAGTTGTTTCGTATCAGATACTAAATGAGCTAAATAAGCTTCTTTGACATAACCTGTAGCG
Source organism: Aulosira sp. FACHB-615 (assembly GCF_014698045.1). Lineage (GTDB taxonomy): Bacteria > Cyanobacteriota > Cyanobacteriia > Cyanobacteriales > Nostocaceae > Nostoc_B. Next base: position 299,724 of record NZ_JACJSE010000001.1, on the reverse strand, counting down.
CCACCACCACGCTTGGTAAATCCTGTCCCAGTGATATTCAACATTACCAGCGCGTCTAACCGTTGCATTGCCATAGCAGTCAGCGCCACCTCATTGGGTGGTTCTGGTTTGAGATGGGTGGCAATACAGCGAATACCGCTCAGACGTTCTGCACCGTAACGGGGCAGTTCTAGCGGTGGAATTTGCGTCTGACGCGGTGTGCCTACCCCAACACGAATCACTTGACCGCGACGGTTGAGATAGGCACACACAGGTTGATTGATTTCTGTGCTAATGGCAGCCAGACGCTGCGAAAATTCAGGCGTTGTGATGCGATCGCCTGGTATACGCTGGTGGTACAGCCTCTGTAGTTGTTTCAGATGGCTGGACTTTAAACCTTGGAGATTTCCGAAGATGGTCTCTATAGGCGTTTATGACCAGTTAACTGGCCCTCCGAATCCGTCTATTGTCTATTTTACAACAGTTGCTAGGGTGCAAGCTCAGTCTTCTGGTAGGTGCATAGATTTAATTAGCTTTCAGTTTCAAGATACAGCAGATTCGATGTTTATGAGGTACAGCAACTGATTGAAAAAAGTAATGAGTAAGGAGTCAGAAATTTACTCATTACTTAATTGACAGCCGACTCCGAGTTTAGGCAGTACAGTGTCAAAATATTAAGTGTAAACTTTGCTCAAAAACGCAATTATGCCTAAAGCAATCTGGAACGGTGCAACTTTAGCCGAAAGCGACAAGACTATAGTTGTGGAAGGTAATCACTATTTTCCTCCCGACGCAATTAATAAGCAGTATTTCCAAGACAGCAGCACTCATACCACTTGTCCCTGGAAAGGTGTTGCTAGTTACTACAGCATCGCAGTTGATGGAGAGGTGAATCAAGACGCTGCTTGGTACTATCCCAGCGCCAAGGAAAAAGCTAAAAATATTGAAGGTTACGTCGCTTTCTGGAAAGGCGTAAAAGTCGAAGCTTAATTGAAGACGCTTCGGGCTTATTTGCTGAAACTAGTACAACAAGGCAAAAGTAAAAAATCAAAAGGAAAAAGAAAGAATAGTGATACTACAAGCCTTTTAGCAATTTCTTATGGTCTCTTTATTTACGCCAACCTGTACTAAATAATTAACAGAGTTTCAGTGAATAAGCCTTTTTTTGATCAATCATCAGCACGGCGATCCTTTTGTGTTCTGTGTTCAGATTATTTCACTTTCTGGTTCAACTAGCTCGAAATTGACTTTGTTATATAAATCTTGTAAGGAAATCTCAAAAGGTACAGATGCCAATGCGATCGCCTGATCTTCTTCATCATACTCACGCAGGTTCCATTGTTTTTTCCCAATCTTAGAAAACTGCTCTACATGAACTCGATATTGGTCAATTAAGAGATATTCTTGCAACGTGGGAATTGTGCGATACGCCGCAAACTTATCCTCATAATCATAATTCTTAGTAGATTTTGATAGCACTTCTACAATAACTTGAGGATTAGTAATAATATCTTGGCGATTGTTAAAAAATTCCGGTTCACCTGCGATAATCATCACATCTGGGTATGTATAAATCCGTTTTTGCGATATCCATAGACGGACATCGCCAACAAAAACTTCGTAATTTTGCTGTCTAAATGCAAAATTTAACGCCGAACCAAGGTTAAGTGATATTCGAGCGTGATTAACTGTTCCACCTGCCATTGGAATTATTTGTCCATCAATATATTCACTTTTATATTCAGCCGCTTCCTCTAACTGTAAATATTCCTCTGGGGTGTAGTATTGCTGTTGTGTAACTTGCATAGCTTTTACCCATATTTATTCAACAGTGTAACTTGGTTATCTAACAAAAAAGGTGCGTTCTAGCATTGCAGAAACACACCTTCAATACTCCGCGTTACTCAGCGCACCTCTGCGTTTAAATCTTAATATCCAAAGTTCGCACTAAAAATGCCCATCTATCCGCCGCTTCTTCAATGATTTTAGTTGTCGGCTTACCCGCACCATGTCCAGCTTTTGTCTCAATTCTAATTAATACTGGTGCATCACCTTGATGGGCTGCTTGCAAAGCCGCCGCAAATTTGAAACTATGGGCAGGTACAACGCGATCGTCATGATCTGCGGTAGTAATTAAAGTAGCAGGATAAGCTGTCTTTGGTTTGAGGTTATGCAAGGGTGAATAAGCATACAGTGTTTTGAAATCTTCAGGATTATCGGGTGAACCATATTCTTTAGTCCAAGCCCAGCCAATAGTAAATTTATGAAAGCGCAACATATCCATAACACCAACGGCGGGTAAAGCTGCACCAAATAAATCGGGACGTTGCGTCATACAAGCACCCACCAATAAACCACCATTACTACCACCTGCGATCGCTAGTTTGCCAGTTTTGGTGTATTTATTCGCAATTAGCCATTCCGCCGCCGCAATAAAATCATCAAACACATTTTGTTTTTTCTCTTTCATCCCGGCTTGATGCCATTCTTCGCCATATTCGCCACCGCCACGCAGATTTGGCATAGCATAAACACCACCCATTTCCATCCACACCAACATACTCACAGAAAAAGTTGGTGTTAAGGAGATATTAAACCCACCGTAGGCATAAAGATAAGTCGGATTATTCCCATCTAATTTAATGCCTTTTTTGTGAGTAATAAACATTGGCACCTTTGTGCCATCTTTGCTGTGATAAAAGACTTGTTTTGTTTCATAATCATCAGGATTAAAGCCAACTTTTGGTTGCCGGAACAACTGACTTTTTCCTGTTACCATATCGTAGCGGTAAATTGCGCCTGGGGTAGTAAAACTAGTGAAACTATAAAAAGTCTCTTTATCATGACGTTTACCACCAAAGCCACCAACTGAACCAACTCCGGGTAATTCTACCTCGCGGACAAATGCGCCTTTCAGGTCAAAAATTTTAATTTGCGATCGCGCATCTTGCAAATAATCAGCCACAAACTGATGATTGAGAATATTGACACTTTCTAAAGTCGCTTTACTTTGGGGAATAATTTCTTGCCATGCTGATTTATCGGGTTTATTAATATCAATGGCAATCACCCTCCCCCGTGGCGCATTTAAATCTGTACGGAAATAAAAAACACTATCATCATGATCAATAAAGCTATAATCTGCCTCAAACTCGTTGATTAATTCCACAACTTCCGCATCGGGATTCTTTAAATCTTTATAAAATACTAAATTGCGCGAGTCAGTTCCCAACCACACAGAAATAATTAAAAAGCGTCCATCTTCTGTGACACCACCACCAAATCCCCATTCTTTTTGGTCAGGACGTTGATAAATTAAAATGTCTTCTGATTGGGGTGTACCTAATTTGTGATAATACAGCTTTTGATAATAGTTAACATCTTCTAACTGAGTTTTAGAATTTGGCTCATCATAGCGACTGTAAAAAAATCCTTGGTTGTCAGTTGTCCAAGATGCACCAGAAAATTTAATCCACTTTAAATGGTCGTCTAAATCTTTACCTGTGGCTACATCACGGACTTTCCATTCTTGCCAATCAGAACCAGAAGTTGCCAGACCATAAGCTAAAAGTTTACCATCATCGCTAATTGATAATCCTGATAAAGCAACTGTTCCATCCGCAGAAAGTTTATTTGGATCAAGTAAAACTTGCGGTTCGTCATCTAGACTTTTTAAGGTATATAGTACGCTTTGATTTTGCAGCCCGTTGTTTTTGAAATAAAAATAGCGTTCGGTGGAACCGTCTTGCAGAGATTCGCCTTCTTTAAATGGGGTACCATACTTTTCATAATCCCAAAGTTTCGTTAAGCGTTGTTTAATTTTGTCACGAGCCGGAATTTCACCTAAAAATTCAAAAGTAATCTTATTTTGAGCATCAATCCAAGCTTTCGTTTCTTCAGAATCAGAATTTTCCAACCAACGGTAAGGATCTGCAACGACAGTTCCGTGGTAGTTATCCACTTGTTCGTTTTTGAGGGTAGCTGGATAAGTAATCTGTTTTGCTGTTGACATAGTTGGGGATACCATTCTTCTGTGTACATGGTAATCAGATTTCTCCAGCTTGTGGTAGCTTGCTAAAGCTACAGGTAGAATCCCAGGATTTACACTCCAGTAACACACTAAAACTATGGTCAAAAAAGTTACAAGAAATTGGACAATCCTAGCAAGCAATTTCATCATAGAAATATTAGAGTCAGAACAAAGCTACATCTCGTAAAAACAGTATGACTTACACTCCACGCCAGCTACTTATCCCTCTTTTGTTACCTTCGGCAGAGAATAATCTGAAACTCCTAGTTTTACGTTATTCTCACCTTTACTTCTGACAATCTTGAAAGTTATTGGAAAGTTGCCGATAGACTATTACTGCTAGTTGCGCTCCTAAAATTGGTGCTATCCAATAAACCCAATGATGCTGCCAAATTCCGCCGACAAATGCTGGTGCAAAGGAACGCGCCGGATTCATACTTGCACCAGTAATTGGCCCCATAAATGCAGCTTCCACTGCTACGGTTAAACCAATTGCTAACCCAGCAAAACCTATGTGTGCGCGTCTATCTAGTCCTGAACCGAAAATAATCAGCATCAAAATAAAAGTCAGCACAAACTCTAATACTAAAGCCTGCATCCAATTATTATTTAGTGGTAATGTTGCTCCTAAATTGCCAACTTTCCCTAAGCTAATTACTAGTAAAGCTGAAGCGGCGATCGCTCCTCCTAACTGTGCCAAAATATAAGGCAACACTCGCCATTTAGGTAAAAAACCACTCGTCCAAAAAGCCAGCGTCACTGCTGGGTTGAAATGTGCGCCACTCAAATGTCCCAAAGCATAAATTAACGCCGCTACCACAGCACCAAACACAAAACTAATACCTAAATGTGACACAGCATTTTGACTGATGCTGTTCACCATGACTGCACCAGTTCCTGCAAACACCAAAATAAAAGTTCCAATTGCTTCCGCTAAAGCTTCTCGCCAGCAACGCACTAGCGATTTTGGTAAACCTGAGTTCATTCTCTTACTCAGAACTTCTGCACCTGACATTGCAAAAAAAATTGATTCGTTGGCAATAATATTTCAAAAAAACTTGATATGTCAATCAAAAAAGCCGGAAACGATCATCTAAATTTTTATACAACATTCCCAGGCTAACTTTGCTGCACCTACCATTCCCGCCGAATTACCCAATTCAGCTGGCAGAAGTTGTAACCCAAAACGCGAAGTCGCCATGACTCGCCGTTCAATTTCTGCTTTGGCGGCTGGGAAGAAAAATTTAAAACTAGCACTGACACCACCACCAATGATGATCGCCTCTGGTGTTAAAACATAAATTAAACTCGCTAAACCTGTTCCTAAATCTCTGCCATATTCTTGCCAAAAGGCCAAAGCGTCACTATCTCCCGCTTCAGCTAAAGCGCCTAATTCGGCAGGTTCTTTCCCCGTGCGGCGACGAATGGCAATAATTGAAGCATACTGCTCTAAAGAGCCTTGATTACCACTGTTGCACATTGGGCCGTTAGGGTTGCAGGTGATTAAACCAAGTTCGCCACCTGCGCCACGATGTCCGACAAACAATTTCCCATCCAGAATAATTGCACCACCAACCCCGGTTCCCAAGGTCAACATAATAAAATTGTGCCAGTTACGACCGGCTCCCAACCAAGCTTCGGCGACTCCTGCACAATTCGCATCGTTAGCAATGACAGTGGGTTTGCCTGTTTTGGCTTCTAACCAGTCAGCTAAAGGGACATTGTGCCACTGGGGTAAGTTAATGGCGATTTGAGCAATGCGTCCTGTAGCATCCGCCGGGCCAGGAGTACCGACACCAATAGCAATAGTTTGATTATCTGGGTCAACTTGCGCGATCGCATCTACCATCACACTCAAAACCGCTTCTGGAGTTGCTGGTTGGGGCGTTTCCACCGTTAATGATTGCCAGCAAGTACCATCTTGGCTGAACCGCCCTAGCTTAATTGCTGTTCCCCCAACATCAATCCCAATTACTTCTGGTTTAATCACAATTGCATATCCCACATTTCGGTTGTGATACAAAAATGTATCACTTGTCCTTGTCTGTGATGTAATCGGTTGATTCATCAGAACGTGCAGCAGCAACTTGCAGACTAGTATTTGGGTAATAATTAAAACCTGATTGCCCCCGCGAAGCTGCAACTGGTGTACCACTCAAAATCCCCGCCAGAGCAACAGAAAGCATAAATCCACCCGTAGCAGCAGCAATTAAACTAAGGTTATCTTTCACACGCATCTCTCCAGTTATCAGTTATCAGTTAACAGTGAAAAGTTATCAGTAAACAGACTGGTAACTTTTCAGTATTAAATGACTATTTCCGAATCCCATTTTCTCCCCGCAAACGAGGATTGACAAATTCATTTAACCCCTCACCAAGTAGGGATAACCCTACTACCATGAATGTCATAGCTAAACCAGGAAACAGTGTCGTCCACCAAACCCCTGTGGGTAATGCTTCCAGGGCTTGTTTTAAATCATGTCCCCACTCTGGAACTTCTTCTGGTAGCCCTAAACCCAAAAAGCCTAAACCGCCCAATACTAAAATTGCATCGGCGGCGTTGAGGGTAAATAGTACAGGGACGCTTTGAATGACGTTGAAAAATAAATAACGCGACAGCACAATCCAGGTAGAAGCGCCCATTGCTTGTGCAGCTTCGATAAAGACTTCTGTTTTCACACTCACTGTATGGTTGCGAACCACGCGGTAATATTGGGGGATGTAAGCAATACTAATAGCGATCGCAGCATTTAATATCCCTCGCCCTACAACAAAGGCCAGCGTCACAGAAAGTAATAATCCCGGTAAGGTATAAATACTATCCATCAAAAACAGCAACACCTTATCTAACCTACCGCCAAGATAGCCACTCACCATCCCCAGAGGTACACCAATCACCATACTCAGCGCCGTGGCTAAAATTACCACTTGCAAAGCAGCTTGAGCGCCAAACAAAGTGCGCGAAAATACATCATGACCCAAGCGACTAGTCCCAAACCAATATTTAGCCGATGGTGCTTCTTGAATGGGGTTAGCAAGAAAATCTTTGGGGTTTTGTAGCCATCCCCAAGCCTGCATTACAGGGGCGAAAAATGCCAAAAAGATAAAAAACAGGGTGATGGCTAACCCAATAATCATTAATTTTTGGGACAGGTTCGGATTTTTGGCAAAACGTAAAAAATTTGGCAGCTGACGTTTAGTTATGGTCATGAGCGATCGCCTGCATTCAGCAAGATACGCTGACCATTGTACATAGGGGAGTGGAGAGTTGGGAGTGTGGGAGGTGTGGGGAGTGTGGGGAGTGTGGGGAGTGTGGGAGGTGTGGGAAGAAAGATTTCTTCACCATCCTCCCACACCCCTGGATTTCTTTCTCTATTGCTTCCTGCGTCTTGTCTTCCCTATTCCCCATTCCCCATTCCCCATTCCCGACTCCCCTAAATGTTGCTTTCAATCAACTGTCGGTATTCGCTCTTTTGCTTCACGCCTTTGATTTCTTTCAACAGTTCTTTGTCTTTGAAGAACTGTACAGTCGGTGTACCTGTCACGCCAGCGTTTTCGGCAATCTCACGGTCTTTATCGATGTCAATTTCCACAAAATGGATTTTGCCGTCGAATTCATCCACTACTTTATTAAGTATGGGTTTGAGGGTATGACAAGGGCCGCAACCGGGCGCAACGTATTTGACAATCAGCAGGCGATCGCTTTCGTGGAATAATTTGCGTAAAGCATAACCACCTTCATGGCGTGTCGACTGTAAATTAAACCCGGCTGCTTCCTCCGCTTCCGTTTTCTTTTGGGCTGGCTGAGTCTCTAACTCATTATTGATTGTTGGTTCTTGATGAAACTCTTGAATCAAACCATTAGAAGATAACCAACGTTCTGTCAACAACGCCGCCATACAACCAGTCCCCGCAGCTGTAATTGCTTGGCGATACTCATGATCCTGCACGTCACCAGCAGCAAAAACCCCTTCAACACTAGTTTCTACAGAACCATGTTTTGTGACAATGTAACCAACCTCATCCAGTTCTAGCTGTCCCTTAAATAAGGAGGTGTTAGGAGTGTGACCGATCGCATAAAATAAACCCTTGGCGTGAATTTCGCTTTCTGCACCGGTTTTATTATTGCGAACTTTTACTCCATCCATGTAACCATTGCCAAACACGTCTACAACTTCTGTGTTCCAATGCACCTGGATTTTCGGGTTACTCAAAACTCGGTCTTGCATAGCTTTAGAAGCCCGCATCTTATCAGACCGTACCAGCAAATTCACTTTAGAACCATATTTAGTCAGATAAATTGATTCTTCTGCGGCTGAGTCACCAGCACCAATTACCGCCAACTCTGCACCGTGGAAAATTGGTGTTGCACCATCACAAATCGCACAAGCAGAAATTCCCCGACTCCAAAACTGATGTTCACTGGGTAAACCTAAACGCTTGGCTGTGGCACCAGTGGCAATAATTAAACTGTGAGCTTTAATTTCTCTTTCTTTAGAGCGCACAGTAAACGGACGTTGGCTTAAATCAACAGATATCACATCTTCAGTATATAACTCAGCCCCCCAACGCTCGGCCTGTGCCTTCATCCGATCCATCAGTTCCGGCCCCGTAATCCCTTGCGGGAAGCCAGGAAAGTTCTCTACTTCCGTCGTTGTCATCAGCTGTCCACCCGGCAATCCTCCAGCTTGGAAACCTTCAAAAACAACGGGTTTCAGGTTAGCTCGTGCTGCATAGATGGCGGCGGTGTATCCTGCTGGCCCAGAACCGATAATCACTACGTTTTCTACTGTTGGGTTAGACATATATCTATACGAACTCATAATGACTACGCTTAATATAACATAACTATAGAGTGAGAGGAAAGGCAGATAAATGGGAATACTCAAACTTAAGCAATTCTTTTAAGTCATGCTTCTGCCATATACAGGTATTGGGGCAGACTGTGGAGAATGCAATCACAGGAGCAATTTACCTATGAATAACCCAACATCAGACTTAAAAGAGAAAATTCGTCAGCAGTTTGAAGCAATTCCATACCCTAATAATTCTGTTGAGGAAACACCCAAAAATAAATTGAATTTGCTTTATGTTTGTAATTTTGTCACATCTTTCTATTTAAGAAATCAAGAAATTATAAATACTAAAGATAAAGTTATTTTAGATGCGGGTTGTGGTTCTGGTTACACATCACTAGCCTTAGCAGAGGCCAATCCTGATGCTAAAATTATCGGTGTTGATTTATCAGCAGAATCCGTAAAATTAGCCCGTCAACGCTTGCAATATCATGGCTTTGATAATGCAGAATTTTATACACTTTCCATTGAGGATCTATCCCAGTTAGGGATGCAATTTGACTATATCAACTGTGATGAAACTCTTTATCTACTCCCAGATCCAGTTTTAGGGTTGCAAGCCATGAAATCTGTTTTGCAACCGCATGGAATTATTCATACTAACTTACATAGTTACCGCCAAAGATTTTATTATTACCAAGCTCAAGAACTATTTCAACTAATGGGTTTAATGGATGGTACACCCTTAGAATTTGAAGCTGAATTAGTTCGGGAAATTATGGGATCTTTGAAAGATGATGTAGTTCTCAAACAAAGAGCTTGGGATAGCGCCTTTGAGCAAGCACCTAATTTAACTTTAGTGAATCATTTACTCCAAGGAGATAAAGGCTACACAGTTAAACAAATGTTTGCCATGTTGCAAGCTGCTGATCTGGAATTTATCAGTATGGTGCAATGGCGACACTGGGAATTAATGGATTTATTTAAAAATCGAGATGATTTGCCAGCTTTTCTAGCCATGAGCCTCCCTGAACTTCCACTAGAGGATCAGTTACATATATTTGAATTGTTACATCCTGCTCACCGTTTACTAGACTTCTGGTGTGGTCATCCCCATCAAGGAAAGTTATTTGAGTCAATTTCTGAGTGGACATTAGCAGACTGGCAAAGTACAAAAGTACATCTGCATCCTCAATTAAGAACAGAACAAATCAAACAAGATTTGATTAACTGCATCACTCAAGGTAGTTCATGGTCAGTTGCTAACTATATAAATCTTCCCTTAAAGGGGCCTGTAGAGTTAGATACCAACTTAGTTGCTTGCTTGTTACCTCTCTGGGAGGGAGAGCAACCATTTGACTCCTTAGTACAACGCTGGTTACTGATTAAGCCAATAGATGTTGTCACTCTAGAGCCGATGAGTTATGCACAAGCCTGTGTTCAAGTTCAAAATCTGTTGAGCAAACTGGAAGTCTTTCTCTATGTGCTGTTAGAACGTTGTGCATAAAACACATTCGGCAAATTTTCAGAATTTTTTGCTGTAGGTGATATGAAACGTGAAACAAGTGGGTAACTTAAGCCTAGAAGTCAAGAATAATACATCTCACCCCCCATAGGAGAAACTCTCAATGAAGCCCGCAATCAAACCTGAACTTCAAGCTAAATTTTTGCAACACCTGAATAATCGTAAGAATAGAGCAGATGAAGGTTTTACCTTGATTGAATTGCTCGTGGTAGTAATTATTATTGGTGTTTTGGCTGCTATTGCTTTACCTTCTTTGCTTGGTCAAGTTAACAAAGCCAAGCAGTCAGAAGCTAGAAATGGTATCGGTGCAATTAACCGCGCTCAACAAGCTTACTTCTTGGAATATCAATCCTTTACAACTGAATTAACACAGCTAGGTGTTGGGATTAAAACCCAGACTGATAACTACAAATACAGTAGTGAAATTAAAGGTAGCGGTACTAATATCGCTGGTATCATTTCCAATAAAGCAGATGCTATTAAACCTGCTCTGAAAGCTTATCTGGGAATTGTTGGTACCATCACAGGTAACACCCAAACCAATGAAGCATTAACAGTTGCTTTTGCGTGTGAAGCAAACGTACCAGGTACAACTGTGGTTGTAGCTGCAACCGGCGTTACTAGCTGTCCTAATAACTTTAAATCTCTGGGTGGTTAATGTAAAAAATGCTTTTTGTTGTGCGATCGCTAGTTAATAGTATTTGAAATCTGCATTAAGTGAGTAGTGACATTTTTAACTACTCACTTTGTTTTATTTGTTAGTAGTAAATGAGGAGTATTTAAATGTCTGCACTCTTAGCAACACAAGATTTAGTAGAACTTAATAAAAAAGCCTATAAATACCTAGTTCAAGGAAATTATTATCAAGCAACTCAAATTTATGAACAGCTAATTGATGCTGAACCTAATAACAAATCTTACTATTGGTATTTGGGTCTGATGCTTTTGCTACAAGGGCAAGAAGCTGAAGCCCAAACTACTTGGTTTATGGCAATAATGGAGAATGAAGAAAATAACATTAGTCAATGGACAGAGGAGTTGGGGGTAGTTTTAAATCAAGAAGCAACTAGAATAGAAAGTATCGAAGATAATACTAATGCTATCATTATTCGCCAGCAAATTAGGGAAATTTGTCCAACAGATATTTTTAATTTATTACATTTAATTAAGCTAGAGATTAAACAAGAAAACTATACAGGTGATGAATTAGACGAGTTAGGCATAATTGAAATATTACAGTCTGAGCCACCAATAGCAGTAGATTGGGAATTACTAGCATCAGTTTTAGAGGCTATTTTAAATTATGCTCCTTTACATCCATCATCAATAGTATTTACTAAGGCTTGTCTTCCCTATATTCATGAACAGTCTCAAGCCAATACTTTCGTAAATATTGTAGTTCCAGTAGCAGTTAATATTGGTTATGCACAAAAACAAGTAGTACTAGCTGCTGCTTTTTTAGAAATTAGTTTAACTTTAGATCCTAAGAATAGAGAAATTCTATTCTATCTTACAGGTATGTATATTAACTTTGGTCAATATACTAAGGGCATAGAAACTGCCAAGCTATCATATTCTTTATCTACAGAATTAACTGATAAAATATTTGCCAACAATTTAATTCTTAAAAGTTTAATCAGTTCTGGTGGTACTAATTGGCAAGCAGCTTGTGAAACCTGGGAAAAACATGAACTACTTTTGAAAGAGTTAAAGGAGTTAAATCCTAATGAATTAACTCCTTTACAAATATCGAGATTATTTAATACTAACTATTTCACTCCCTATTTTTACGACAAACCAGAAGCATTTAGAAATCTACGTAATAGCTTATCACGAATCTGCCAAAACAATATTGAAAGTTATATTCCAGAAGCAGTAGAAAAGCATAAAAAAAGACGCTCTACAAAAATATTATCAACTACAGAAAATCTGAAAATAGGTTACTTATCTCACTGTTTTAAAAGCCATTCTGTTGGTTGGTTGGCGAGATGGTTAATTAAACACCATGACCGCGATCGCTTTCAAATTAATGGTTATTATCTGATTTGCAATCCTGTATTTGATCCTTTACATGAATGGTATTTAAATCAATTTTATTACTCTCATAAATCATCTAATCTTGAAGCGTTAACAGAGCAAATTGCTCAAGATGAAATTGATATTTTGGTTGATTTAGATAGTATTACCTTAGACTTAACTTGTGGAATTATGGCTCTCAAACCTGCACCAATTCAAGTAACTTGGTTAGGGTGGGATGCTTCAGGAATTCCTGCAATTGATTACTTTATTGCTGATCCTTATGTTTTACCAGAATCAGCAGATGAATATTACAGCGAAAAAATCTGGCGTTTACCACAAACATACATAGCCGTTGATGGTTTTGAAGTAGGCATACCTACAATTCGCCGGGATGATTTAAAGATTCCTGCTGATGCAGTAGTTTATTTTAGCGGACAACGGGGTTTTAAACGTCATCCTGATACTGCACGCTTGCAAATGAAAATTATTAAGGAAGTACCTAAGAGCTACTTTTTAATTAAAGGTGATGCTGAAGAAGAATCAATTAAAAGCTTCTTTTATCAATTAGCTGAAGAAGAAGGTGTTGAGCTTGAAAGGTTGCGGTTTTTACCGGACGCACCATCAGAAGCATCTCATCGGGCTAATTTAGGCATTGCAGATGTAGTTTTAGATACGTATCCTTACAATGGTGCGACAACAACTTTAGAAACTTTGTGGATGGGTATTCCTTTAGTGACAAGAGTTGGCGAGCAATTTGCCGCACGTAACAGTTACACTATGTTGGTTAATGCTGGCATCACTGAAGGTATCGCCTGGACAGATACCGAATATGTCGAGTGGGGTGTGCGCTTGGGTAAAGATGACAATTTACGCCAGCAAGTAGCCAGAAAGTTGAAAGCATCTCGCCAGACTGCACCTTTGTGGAATGGTAAACAATTTGCCCGTGAAATGGAAGCAGCTTACGAGCAAATGTGGCAGAAGTATATAATCTCTGGTGTTACTTCTAAATAAGCGTGAATCATACAGCAGTTTGCATATTCGTGGAATGCTTTAGAGACGTTACATATAACGTCTCTAAATGATTTGGGATTTTACGCTGACTACAATTTAGAAGTATTGAGTAAGGTGAGTTTACCAACTTTTCGACCTAACCTTCTCCAATAAGTATCTCGCCATCCTTTCCAAGATGTCATATCAAGATATTCAAAAAACAAATGTTTTTTTGGATGTTGGCATTCTGTACGTAATCCCGCATACCAGGGTTTAGGCGCATTAGTAAAATGAATAATGCCAGGATGATTCAATATTTCCTGAAGTACATTTTCTGGATATGGACTATCTTCTGATGATAGATCATTATACACTTTTGGCATTTGGTTCCATTTGGGATGAAGTTCTCCCCACTTACCAGCTATAACCGCGTTTAAACCATCTTGATCATCTGGTGAATATTCTATATTCTCTCTGAGATAATTAATAACTTTTAATCCCAGATTTTCCGTGCGCCATTTATCTAGATTAATTACTAACAGCCCAGAGTTGAAATATTTAGTGTCTGGTGATAAGCCTTGATCTTGATAGTTTCTCAATCCTTGAGACATTGATATATATAGTTGTACGTCATCTTGTACTGCTAATACATAGTTATCGGCAATATCAATATTCCATAGTTCTTCTAAATCTCCTGTGACGACCATATCACTATCTAAATAAATTGCCTTATTAACTTCTTTGGGTAAAAATTCAGTAATTAGCAAGCGATAATAGCAGCTAATTGTGAGATGCCTAGATAAAACTAGATTCTCAAATATTTTGTTGTCTGGTTGTACCCAAGAAATATTTATTTGTTCGGGACTGAATGATTGAATTATTTTACGTTTGTTAGATTGACTAATGCCACCATCGATAATTAATAGTGAGATTTTTTGATTATTTTTCAGATTGGCTAAAGCTGAACGAACTGTGACAGCTAAAGGCATTGCATAGTTATTATCAGCAGCACAAACGAGAAAAATTGGTTGATGATTTAAATTAACCAGCATAAATTTGACTACCCATTGTTGTAGCGTAAGAGTTTGATGATTAGATAAGTAATTGCTGTACCAAAAAATATGAAAGTCTAATGGTACATGAAAAACTATTGACGAGGCATGACTTAGTGAGTTGCATTGTTACTGATGCAACTTACTCACACAAAATTATCAGCCATTCATGATGGCAAAGGTGAGTTTTTCTATTTATATGCCGTTGATGCTATTCCTCAATAGGAATAGGATTTTTGGCAAGTAATTTGATAATAAATCAGGGTGGAGTGTCTCCAACTTCAGCCATCACATTAAAATTCACCATTGGAGCGAATAAATAAACACTACCGCGATTAATGTAACGGCTTAGTTGCAGCCAGTTTTGAACTTCTGCTGCGATACTAATCATGAATTAGAATTATATTTTCAGTGTGTGGCTTGATAGTTACACGTTTGTGTACCCTTACCATCCTAGAAGATAATTACAAAATTTTTCTCAAGAATCAGTCAAGTTTTCAAAAAATCTATAAAGCATCAAATCAATATTTTATGATGATTTATATCGAATTAATTGATGTTTTTTAGATCACAGATTATTGATATTGATTGCGGATATCAAACCGAAGTTATTATATTAACTAATTATCACTGATAAGTTTACTGGTGTGATGATGTTTTGGCAAAAATGCGATCGCCAGCACGCACCTACAATAAAAAAGGCGGAAATCCCGCCGCGTCACACTTACACCTTGTTTTATCTGAATAAACTCAGTTTGACTGATGGAAATGACATTTTGATGACAAACTTGTGTCATTTCATAAACAGTTATATTGCTTCCACTTCAATCAAAGGTTAATAATTTTTTAGTATTTGTTACATCTGTATAGAAAAAATGAGATTTATGGTTATTCACAAAGAGTGGTAGCTTAGGAAGGGCTTTTCTGAGCTTCTTTTTGAGCAGCTTCACTATACTTCCTATATAGTTCAGTACGAATCTGCGCTTCTCGATAGCGAGTGTGATTTGGTGGTACTGCTGCCATTAAATCAGATGCACGTTGCCATTTAGCGGCTAAATCTAACCACTGAATTGAAGTTGTAGCTGTTTTGCCATTAATGGTAGCTTGGTTGGCAATCCGCACTGCTGAACCAAAAGGATCATTTACTTCTTCAGGATCGCCAAGATTATTTTGAGCGTTATTAACTGGTGCTACTGGTTTGTTTTCTTTAGGTTTGGTGGTAGTAACAGGCTTGGGGGTTTCTAATTGAACTAGGATTTTTAGCCTATCACCTAACTGAGCGTATACAAGCCAACCCAATAACAACAGAAAGCCCAAACTTACAACTGTTGGGATTCTGGTTTTGGGTAAATATCGATATTTGTTTCTGTTAATGAGTACAGAATTACGTGCAGATTGAGTTTTGAGCAGATTTGACTGTGTTAGGTGAGTTGTAGCGTGGGTGAAGTCTTGAATTAGCTGCTTAACTATGTGTGGTTGCGCTAAAGTAATTTCCTGTGACCACAGTAATTGATTTTGGGGGTCGAGAGAAATTTCTTTGAGCCACAGTAGCTGTTCTTCCCTAACAATACGGCTATTAATATTGATTCGGTGAATATTACGTGGTGCGATCGATTCCAGAATTTTCTGGATTTGTTCTACTAGTGTTGATTGTTCCAGTTGCTCTATTTTAGATGCCTCACACAGAAGTTGTAAGACTCCATCAGCGAAGATAGCCCTAGTTCTGACACCAGAGTCGGCTAACTTTTCGTTTAACAATTGAATGATTGCAGCAACGCTACCTTGGTGAGCTTGCCAAGCAATATCATTGATCCGATCTACCATTTCTAGCATTTGAGTTTTCGTGATAGCTTTTTAACCCTGATTTGTTACCAGACGGGGATACTAAGGCTACTGTTCTAGGGAACTTGAGCTTGTCTTTAGATTTTATGAGTAAAAAGACGAGTTGCCAAATAAAATCTTTAAACTTGGCTTCCTTCTGCTTTTGGCAAGAAGAATCTAATAATATCAGTCAGTGTACCCCTGTTATGAGTAAGTGATTAATTATGAAGTTATAAACATCACTTCTGTAGTATAAAGTTCTGTCCGTCTAAATAGTATCAGGATCAATACTTAGCCATCTCTACTTTTCTAGTAATTTTTCTACCTAAATCTCCGGTACTGGTTTGATTATTATTGAGTTTCGGTACTATGGCTGCTATTTTTTCAGTAATTCAGCAGTGTTTTTTCTGTACCTGCTCAATCAATCCTAATTGATTATTCCTTTACTTACCAAAATAAATGCAAGGGTTCATACTGAAAGGAAATAATTATCTTATACACTTAGTCCCCATTCACCATTTCCAGACTGCACAGGGAATTTCAAAAACTACACCGGATAAGCTGTTAAACACCAAGGTTTAAATAGAGCAACCATTCTAAAATTATGTGAAAAGCCTATTTGATCAGCTTTTTGACTTCACGCTGCTACTATTACAAGAAGTGTAAATAAACATACCACACTTCGGCTACTTCTGCTCCTTTCGACTTCTCCTGACGGAGACGCTGCGCGAACGCTCAAGGCAAGTCGCTCAGTACAAGTACGCTCAGTGACCATAAGAAATTGCTCAAAGATTTGTGGTATCGTTATTATTTCTTTTTACTTTTGCCTTGTTCTACTAGTCTATTCTCGGAAAGAATGGTTTTTCTGGTGATTTATCTTTTTTATCAGAAAACTCTGTACAATTTTTAGCTTCATCAGTTAGCACAATAGAAGGTTGTACTGCACATTTAAGATAATGATTGTTAGCATAAAATCGACAATTCTTGCAAGGGACTTGATGCAAGGTATTGACGCTGAATACCATTTTATTATCTAGAAATCTCTTGATTTTTCTTAATATCAAGAAAAAAATTACCCAACTAAACAGTAGACCTACAGGACTTAAATATAATGCTGCATCTGGAATATTAAAGCCTTGAGGTTGGTTTTTTTCTGCTTGATGGTCACTGCGGCTTAAATAAGAATTGTTGATTTCTATTGTTTTTCTTACTTCTGGTTTGGTAAGCATCATCTGACTATATATATTGGTAGTATTTTGAGATTTTTGAACTTTCAATTCTCAGGCTTCTGAATTTATTGCCTAGATGCACCATAATTACCCATATAACTCAAGATGAATTATACATATATCAATATTTTATGGGACAACTTATGATGCTAGGTATATTTTTTAAGACTCTAATTATATATTTAGCGAAAGAAAAATCATCATGTCTCTGCCGAGAGTTTTGATTATGGTTAATAGAGATATATCAAAAGAAATAAGCTAATTGCTTAGTTTGCCATAAACAAATTTATGTAAAAAATGTGAAATATTTTATGGTTTAGATTGAGATTTTAAATGTTTTATTAATTTATTTAAACTGAATAGCTGAAAAGCCATAAAAAAAGGTGGTTTTACCCACCTCACTGTCTTACTCTCCAGAAAAAACTTATTTATGGCTACCTAACCATTTAGCGGCTGCAATACCTATAATTGCGGCAACCACAGGGTTACTGAGGAATTTAAGAATACCTGGTTGTTCGGCTAGAACTTCGCGGAAAATATCTGGATGGTTATGATAAGCAAAAGAAGCTAGTTTGCTAACATCATCAGCACTCATCCGGTTGGGGTTGTGAGTAGAAAGACTTAGTTGTTGTTCTAAGTGGCGGTCATCCAAACCTCTACCTTTCAAATGTTTGAAAAAGGCGCGAGCAACATCATCTCGTTCATTTGGTTTAATTTGAGCGATCGCCTTTTGTAATTCTGGCTCCATTTGGCTGCTAGGAATGCTCTCTGGATGAAGAGAACGACCAAATAATTGACGACGTTGATCTGTAGTTGTACGTTGAGCGAAATCATCAAAATTATCGTATTGAGTAGCTGCATTAGTTGATGGATCATCTAATGATTCCACATCACCTTGAGCTAAATCTTGCATGATTTGTTTTCTGTATTCTTCGCTAGTTGACACTTTTTTATCTCCTGATTCAAAATAAAATTCCGAATTTTCTCTGCAAAATTCTGAATTTTTTAAGTTTAAATTCAATCAAATGGGTATAGTTACAACTCTAATTAGCTATACTTGACTTGATTAGTCTGGACATCGTATTGAGTCGTCAAAATTAACTTTTTGTCAGGGTCGTAAACCAAAACAGTTAAATCTTGATTGGGGAAATTTTTCCGAAAGCCTTGAACTAAAGATTTAGCTAACGGTCTCACTTCATTAGGACGAACGTCACGAGAAATCACAACGCCTAATTTGTTGTTATCTCTGACATAAGCATCTTTGATTAAGCCTCTAGAGGTTTGTACTACCCAGTTACCAAAAGTTTGACCACCAGGGGTATTACCTCTTTCTAGTTCGCTGTAAGTGACATCTCGTCCAATTACAGGTGGATTGGTTGTGCGGTCAGCTTGGCTGACTGTAGTGCCACCACAGGCGGTAGTTATAGTTAAAATTACAATTAAAATACCTGCGATCGCAGTTTTGCGAATCTGCTCCAGCGATATCATTATTTCACTCCCAAAATAAACCTTTTAAATAAGTCAAATTACTTGTATAGGACTTACGCACAAAATTGTGTATGGAGATGAGATGGAGGGATAAAAGGTTATAGATGTCAGGATTTTGGATACACATATATACCCTTTCACCCTCCCCATCTTTTGATTAATTGCTAACTAGAATTAGTTCTAGTCAAGCTTTTTTTTAACAGAATCTTTGATATCTTCCATACCTTGACGTACTTCACCTTCGGCTTGTTTTGTTTTGCCTTCCGCTTTATCTTTAGGGTCGCCAGTTACGTTACCTAGTGCTTCTTGAGCTTTACCTTCAATATTTTTGGCAGTAGCTTTGGCGCGTTCTTCTAAACTCATTTTACTCTCCTAATATTATGTAAACTTAGATTCAAAGTTGTGAATTGACTTTGATTTTCTAGGTGATTACTCTTACAAAATAACTTGATATTTTAGCTCCAGCCTTCTGCCACAAGATATATTATTCGTCTATATAAAAAGAGAGAGAATCAAAATAAGCTAGATATAATGAGGAATAGTAAATAAATCTCCAAACTCATATCTTGCACTATTTTCAATAACCGTAGGGTAGGCAATGCTTACAACGTAAAAATCAAGGTTTGAGCTAATTTTTAGCATTGCCCACCCTAACTGAATTGCAATAAACCAACTCCTCTAAGATGTGAACAACTTCTTTAAGAAGTCGGTGATCTGAAACCAATAAACATCATAATTACGTTATCTAGATAATTAGATGAATCGATATTTTTATCTGATTAAATAATTAAAAAGCCCGCTCTCGTGAAGAGTTCGGGCTGTTGAAATAATTAAAGATGTTTTTGTATTCTAGTCGATAAAACCCATAAGAATTTCAGAATCGTCAATAGTGTTAGAAGCCACTGGACGGTTCCCCATAACAGAATAGCTGCTAGAAATTACCAAGGCGCTAGAAGCAATAGGACGCAAACCAGAGAGGTTGATACTATCAACAATTTTGATAGTATTAGCCGCAATGGGGCGAATACCCATCACGTTGATAGTCTCTACTACTTCTAAATTACTAGCAGAAATGGGACGTATACCTGCGATTGAGACTGTTTCTGCCACTTGTAAATCGCTACCAGCAATTGGGCGAACTCCAGCAATGGCTAGGGTTCCGGGCTTGTCGGATTTTTCTGTATCTTGAGTGGTTTTATCGTTATTCACAGTTTGGCCTTGATTGTTTTCAACTTCCACCGTTGTTTCCCCCTTGAGCTTGGCACGTCTTTGGCGAGGACTAGCTGCTTTGCCCGTGCTGCTGATGCTCATAAACTCTACCTCTGGTTTCTTAAATGAACTTTACAATATTTGAGGAAAAATTAGACTTTTTCCCATATATCAAAGTTTACCCTTAAAAAACCTTGCATATATATAATTATCTTCAAAACTTACACATAAGTAAATTTAAAGTATCAATTTTTGTAAAAAAATATTGCTATTAATTCATTTAGGTTCTGTGGGGCAACAGGTACAGAGTGGTATCGTTACCATGAGATAGGGTATTTCCAATCATAAGTGCTGAGTTGAAAGTGCTGAGTGCTGAGTTGAAAACACATTCACTCACAGGTGGGTTATCTATTTGAGATAAAAAAATTTCGCTCTAACATAGTGAAGCATTTAGAACCATACAATAGTACTTAGCACTTTTTACTCAGCACTCAGCACTCAGCACTGAGAAAGGTAAAACTGTATGACAGAATTTTGTCTTCAAGCTCCCTTTGCACCTACAGGTGATCAACCACAAGCGATCGCACAACTTGTTTCCAGTATCGAATCGGGTAATCGTTACCAAACCTTACTGGGAGCTACAGGCACCGGCAAAACCTTTACAGTAGCAGCAGTAATTGAAAAAATCGGTAAACCAACCTTAGTTTTGGCACATAACAAGACTTTAGCTGCACAACTGTGTAATGAGTTACGTGAGTTCTTTCCCAAAAATGCAGTTGAGTATTTTGTCAGCTACTACGATTACTATCAACCAGAAGCTTATATCCCAGTCACAGACACTTACATTGAAAAAACAGCTGCGATTAATGATGAAATTGATATGTTGCGTCACTCAGCGACGCGATCGCTGTTTGAACGTCGAGATGTGATCGTCGTTGCATCTATTAGCTGTATCTACGGTTTAGGAATTCCCGCCGAATACTTAAAAGCAGCCATACCTTTAAAAATTGGGATGGAAGTCAATCAACGGGAAGTTTTGCGCGATTTAGCCTCAGTACAATATAGCCGTAACGATTTAGAAATGGGTCGGGGACGTTTCCGCGTCCGGGGTGATGTGTTAGAAATCGGCCCAGCCTACGAAGATAGAATTATTCGGGTGGAATTTTTTGGTGATGAAATTGATGCAATTCGCTATATTGACCCGGTAACAGGCGAAATTATTTCGAGTTTAGAAGCTGTCAATATCTACCCAGCGCGACACTTTGTCACCCCAGAAGAACGCTTAGAAGTTGCTTGCGAAGATATTGCCTTTGAATTAAAACAGCAAAAACTAGAATTAGAAACAACCGGCAAATTATTAGAAGCCCAACGGATAGATCAGCGCACTCGTTACGACTTAGAAATGTTGCGCGAAGTTGGTTATTGCAACGGCGTAGAAAACTATTCCCGTCACCTTGCAGGCCGACAAGCAGGCGAACCACCAGAATGTTTAATTGATTATTTTCCGAAAGATTGGCTGTTAGTTATTGATGAATCTCATGTGAGTGTGCCGCAAATTCGGGGAATGTATAACGGCGACCAAGCCAGGAAAAAAGTGTTAATTGAACATGGATTTCGTCTGCCTAGTGCCGCCGATAATCGTCCTTTAAAAGCAGATGAATTTTGGCAAAAAGTTAACCAATGTATTTTTGTTTCGGCAACACCTGGAGACTGGGAATTAGAAATTTCGGAAAATCACATTGTTGAGCAAGTAATTCGTCCCACAGGTGTGATTGACCCAGAAATTTCTGTGCGTCCCACCGAAGGGCAAATTGATGATTTACTAGGAGAAATTAAAGACAGAGTTGACCGTCAAGAGAGAACGTTAATTACAACATTAACTAAGCGGATGGCGGAAGATTTAACAGAATATTTGCAAGACCATAGTATTAAAGTGCGGTATTTGCATTCTGAAATTAATTCCATTGAACGGATTGAAATTATTCAAGATTTACGCGAAGGAAATTTTGATGTACTGGTTGGAGTAAACTTACTGCGGGAAGGTTTAGACTTACCAGAAGTTTCCTTAGTGGCAATTTTAGATGCTGATAAAGAAGGTTTTTTACGTGCTGAACGTTCTTTAATTCAAACCATTGGGAGGGCGGCGCGGCACATTCGTGGACAAGCGATTTTATATGCTGATAATTTAACCAACAGCATGATTAGAGCCATTGAAGAAACAGAAAGACGGCGTAACATTCAAACGGCATATAACCGGATACATGGCATTACACCACAACCAATTGTCAAAAAATCCAGTAACGCTATTTTGTCGTTTTTAGATGTATCTAGGAGGTTGAATAGTGCCGACTTAAAAGTTGTTGATGAACATATTGATGAATTACCTTTAGAAGAGATTCCCGGATTGATTGGCAAGCTAGAAGCCCAGATGAAAGATGCCGCCAAAAAATTAGAATTTGAAGAAGCGGCAAAATTGCGCGATCGCATCAAACATCTGCGAGATAAACTATTAGGTCACTAGGTGACAAAGTGCTGAGTTAAAGACGAGGTAAATCAAGAACAATAGGTCATGGATCATTTAAAATTCTTACAAATGATCTATGACCAATGACAAATAACAAATGACCACCTAACTACCTAGCAATTCTCCCCATATACCTCCCCCACAGTTGAGCAGCTTGGGCGCTGCTACCATAAGTGGGGGAATTATTATCATTTCCTAGCCAGATACCTGTGACTAATCGGCGGTTAGGAATAAACCCAATAAACCAAAGGTCAACGTTTTTATCAGTTGTCCCTGTTTTACCAGCTTCTCCCAAACCAATGGACGCACCTCGTCCTGTACCTCTTGTAACTACCCCTCGCATTAAAGTAGTCATTTCATCTGCTACTTCTGTAGACAAAACTCGCTTGTTAGCCTCTCGGTCTTGGTCAAAAGAATAAATCACACGACAAGTTTTTAAATCTTTACTATCCTTGCAATCACCACTGTCGAGAATGCGACTAATGGCGTGGGGAGGATTCCACACACCTTGATTTCCAATTGCACCAAAAGCCCCGGTCATTTCTAAAACATTCACCACACTTTGACCCAGTACCAAACCAGGAACCGGATCAAGTTGTGACTTTACTCCCAATTTTTGCGCCATAGCCACAACTTTATTTAAACCAACTTCCTTGGCGACCCGCAAAGCAACAGGGTTTTCTGACAGTGCCAAACCTGTGACAATATCCATATTCACATCAGCACCAGAACGACAAGGTTTATATGTAAAACCCTGCCAAGGAAAAGGGGCGCAAGAATAAGTTTTATAGGGAGAAATGCCTTGTTGTAGGGCTGCGGCGTAGGCAAAAATTTTAAAGGTAGAACCTGGTTGTCTTTTGGCTTGGACAGCACGATTAAATTGACTTTTGCGGTAATCAGTACCACCCACCATTGCCAAAATACTACCTGTTTTGGAATCTAAAGTAACGATCGCCCCTTGGGAAAAACGAAAGCTGGAACCATCATTATTCACAGAATTTCGCAGTGATGCTTCGGCTTGGGCTTGAATTGCCGGGTCAAGTTGGGTTTCAATGATGTAGTTTCCTTCCCTCGCCGCACCTTCCCCTAAGATTGAGTCGAGTTCTTGAAAAACATAATTATAAAAATAAGGTGCAATGGTTTTAGCTTGCTGTTCGCACACTTTCGGGCTGACTTGCACTGTAGAACGTCTCGCCCGATTTGCTTCTTCTTGGGAGATTTTGCCCATTTCCAGCATCCGCTTAATTACACGGTTGCGGTAATCAGCCGCTTCTAGTTTATTCGGGCCATCACCACAAAAATCAAACGCATTGGGCGCAGGCAAAATACCCACTAATGTTGCGGCTTCGGCTAAGGTGAGTTCTTTGGCTGACTTCTCAAAGTAATACTTAGCTGCATCTTCAAAACCGGAAGTATCTGCCCCCAAAAACACGCGATTTAAGTAAGTCAGCAAAATGTAATCTTTGCTATAAAAAGTCTCTAACTTCAGTGCCACAATGGCTTCGCGCAATTTTCGTCCTAGGGAGTCTTGGGAACCAACGTAATCACGGAATAAACTACGCGCCACCTGTTGAGTAACTGTACTCGCCCCTTGTTGTAAATCGCCACTGCGGCTATTAATTAATACTGCCCGTAAAATCCCCAAGGGATCTACACCAACATGCCAGTAGTAACGGCTATCTTCTGAGGCGACGACTGCATTAGCTAAGTAAGGGCCAAAGTCTGGCAATTGCTTCATATCTACGTGAGAAGTTGTTCTTGGTTCACGTAGAGGAGTTGAGCCATCACGGGCATAAACTATGACTGGGGCGCGAGTGGCTGTTGGTAAAGGACTCACGGAAAACTTCAGCCATTCCACACCAATGACCAAGGCGAACAAAGCACTAGCACCAGCAACCCCATAACCTGCCCAGGTTCCAGCTTTGACATACCATGCTGGTGGATCGACATATTGCAGTCTGACTGATGCTGCTAGTTCTGGTGGCCCTAGAGTGATGATATCGCCATGCCGCATTTCTAAAGAAGTCAGCCGCCGTTTCCCCAGATAAATACCATTGGTTGAGTTTTCATCTCGAATCACAAACACAGGTTTGCGTTGGGTAGAGTCCCGCGACAAAGACAGATGAATTTGGCTGACAACCGGGTTACGAACAACGATATCGCAAGATTTAGAACTGCGTCCTAGAATATAGCGATCGCCCAACAATGGGTAGACCTCCGCCTTATCCGCCCCCGCATCCTGTACCCAAAGTTCCGGGACTCTAGCATTTGGCTTCAGTGCCAGCTTGGAAAAATCAACCCTAGCTTGAATTGTATGTACGGCTTGAGTCAGTTGACCAAGTATGGTTTGTGGCTTTTGGGGAGGTTGGGGAGAATTCATCGGCTATTAGATCACGATTATTTAAGAGTGAAGAATCAGCGAATGGCGATTTCCTGGCAGGTCTTTCACCATTTTACTCATAAGCCACAGCAGAAGTTGGGACAATTCCGCATCATTGCGCCTTGAGCCACATTTGTCAATCAGCTTGAAGTTACACTACACGTAGCGATCGCATCAAAATTCTAGTTGGCTGAGTCCCATAAATCCCTATCTACACAAGTAATACCATTTGGGATTTTAGATTTTGCGAAAAGTTGCGTGGGCGGGTTCCCCGACTTGAGCAAACTTTTCAAGACAGATTTTGGATTGGGTAAGGGTTAATCGGTAAGCTTTTGAGTCATCCATCTGTCGCAATCATGTTTTAATTTGGTATAAATTCGGAAATCAAGCCGGATTTCTATAGCTACTGAAAAACCATTATTTCTTTCTGCTGTTGATAAAGCTGCTTAAATTTCTGTTGCTGCTGTTTATGATCAACTATGGGTTCAGGGTAGCCGACAGCGCGACGTTCTAGTGGTGTAATTTTACCAGTTACCAGATATTCACTATCTATAGAACGCAATTCTGGCAACCATTGGCGAATATATTCAGCATCAGGGTCAAATTTTTGTGCTTGACTGGCGGGATTAAAAATCCGCACAGGTTTAGGGTCCATCCCACTAGAAGCACTCCATTGCCAACCACCATTATTTGCTGACAAATCTCCGTCAATTAGCTTTTGCATAAAGTATTTTTCGCCTAATTGCGGATTAATCAGCAAGTCTTTGGTCAGGAAACTCGCCACAATCATTCTGCAACGGTTGTGCATCCAGCCACTTTCATTTAATTGGCGCATCGCTGCATCTACTATGGGGTAGCCTGTTTTACCTTCGCACCAAGCTTGAAAGCGTGTATCGTTAATTTCCCAAGGAAAGTTTTTAAAGACATCGCGGTAAGCACCTCCAGCTAATTCGGGAAAATGATACATAGCGTGCTGATAAAATTCTCGCCACGCCAGTTCTTGTTGCCAAGTGCGGATACTAGCTGTTGTTTCTTCACTGCGGCTATTTTCTTGTGCTGCGATTGTGGCTTGCCAAACAGTGCGAATCCCAATTACGCCAAATTTCAAAGCGGCGCTGAGTTGAGATGTACCGTCTGTGGCGGGGAAGTTGCGCTGTTCTTGGTATTCGGTAATGGCTTTATAGGTAAATTCGGCTAATCTATCTTGGGCTGCTGCTTCACCGGGTGGCAGAATTAAATCACCATCCCAGACAAATCCTAAATCTTTGGCAGTGGGTAATGGAATTGCACCTATATTTTGAGCAATTTCTTGTTCGGCTGGTGTTAGTCCTTCAGCAGTTTCGATGGTTTCTGCTGGTGCTGCTTTGGGTTTACTACTCCAGTTTTTCCAAAAGGGGGTGTAAACAGTGTAAGGCGAATTGTTCCCTGTGCGAATTTCAGTTGGTGTGTGCAGGATTTGATCCCAATTTTCGTTGAGGAATTGAATGCCTTTTTCTGTGAGTGCATCAATTATATTGCGATCGCGTATTTGCGAATATGGTTCTACATCCCAGTTCCAAAACACAGCTTTGGCCTGCAAAGCTACCGCTAAAGCTGGAATTGCTTGTATAGGATCACTATGGAGAATCAAAAGTTGGCTACCAATTTGGGCATACTGCTTTTGTAATGCTTGCAAGCAGCCAATCATATACTCTACCCTGACAGGCGCAACATCATCGCGTTCAAGAATATTAGGATCAAGACAAAATACACCCACTACTTTCTGGCTTTGCTTTTTGGCCGCAGCTAGTCCAGTATTATCCCCAATGCGTAAATCCCGGCGATGCCAAAACAGAATCAATTCAGACATTCTATACCTATTGCAGTTCACTTGTACTATGCTAAATCCTAGCAGCAACGAGACCAAGACTTACGCACAAAGATTATCTGTAGAGATTGGGTTTACGGGTGCAAGGGTTTGGGCCTGGATTTCTCACAAGAGAGAAATCCAGGGGTGTGGGAGGTGTGGGAGGTGTGGGAAGGGTGGGAGGATGGTAAAGAAATCTTTCCCCCCATACTCCCCACACTCCCCACACCTTTTTTCTCTCACCCTTTAGGGTGTAAGGGGGATAGAACTTTACTTCAGACTTCTTCCTTCTCTTTAGGGGTGATTTCACAAACTAGTTCGTAAACTACTGTTTTTGGCGGTTCAGCAAATAAAGGCATCATCTGTTTCAAAATGTCTTGATAAACCTCACTGTGATTCGCTTCCATATCTTCTACACTTTCCCAAAAAATTATCGATATACCTTTGTCTGTTCCTGGTTCTTGTAACAGATAGGCTCCTTTGAAACCTTGTGTATAAGTTAATACGGCTTCTTCATAAAGTTTTTTGGCAGCTTCAAATTTACCTGGCTTGAATTCGCCCATTACAACATGAGTAAATTTATGTCTGAGAAAATCTTGAAAATCCATAAAAATTTTTACCTTATTTTCAGTTTTTTTACAGTTAGAGTTGTGATTTAGTTTACAACTTAGCTGTTGTTTGATTTTTTTATCTGAAGAACTAAAATATCACCATCGAACGCCATGATGGCAAACATAAGTAAAATTTAAACTTTACTTGATTTAACTTAAATTACTCAATCAGCATCTCAAGCTACAAGCAGATAGTGGCCAAAAATATCGTATTAATTCCGCTAATCTGACTTTTGACTTGCCATTTTGGCAATTTAATTCCCAAAACATATCAAAATGGCTAGATTTTTTATTCAGCAATAAGTCAAAAACTTAATATAGGACTCATATTTGATTTATGAAAAAAATTAGTACACCCAGATCAGCCGTCTTTCCTACTCCCTACTCCCTGCTTACACAACTAGATTCAGGAATCAAACCTTATTCCTATATATCCTATAGATTTATTACATAGGATAATGTGTAGCTTTTAGAACTTAATTACTGAAGTTTTCGTCGACAAATTTTTTGAAACTCTTTGTAGTGATAAGCTTGGTTATTTAATAGCAGGAATAAAAAGCTACATTTATTAGCCATCAAAGCATTTTTAACCCCAGAATTAATCAGATTTATTTTTTGAATCAATAGATCCTCTCATGGGCATTTGACAATAAAATGAGTTTGAACACACAAAATCGGATAAATAGTCTAGCACTGAATATCCATTGACTCTGTAAGCGAGATTTAGACTGCCTTTAAGAAAAAAATGCCATTTTGCAGTTAATTCTGCACAATACGCTATTAAATTTTAATCAATGATATTTAACACTGACTTGCTATAGATTACATTCTCTAACTTGCTTTCAGGTTAAGAACATACATTTAATAAACAAATTAACCATGCGACTACAAGATCAGCTAATTAATTTGCCGACTTTAGATTATCTGATTAATTTTTCTCCTTTAATGATTAGTCCTGATAGTTATCTAGTCGATGCTATTATCTTGATGAGTCAGAAGCTAACTCAAAATCAGTCGCTGACTGGCTTAAATAGATATTTACAGCCTGATATTTGGACTCAACAAGAAAATAGCTGCATCTTGGTCGTAGAATGTGGATATTTATTAGGAATAATTACCACCAAAGATGTAGTAAATATAATTGCATCGGGAGTAGATATTACTAAAACCAAGGTGTCTGAGGTGATGGTGACAGCCTTGATTACTCTCAAAGAAAGTTATGCAACAGATATATTCACAGCTTGGTCACTATTGCGACACTATCAAATTAGTTATTTGCCAATTGTAGATACCCAAGGGCAATTAAAGGGAATTACGACTGCTAGTGTTTTAATCCAAGCTTTTAACCGTGACACAATACTAGGTATCAAAACAGCTTTACAGCAACCACAAAATAATTATCGCCAAATTAGTTGCGTAAGTTGTTCTACTCACCATCATCACCCACAGGGAATTAAATATAAATCGCCGACATTTACCCCAATTCAGCAAGAATTTCAACCAACTCGTAAAAAACTTCAGATGGTAGAAGAAAAACTGCACCACACTCAAAATGAGTTAGAAAAACTCGTGGCAGAAAACAAGCGGTTGCAGCAGGAAATCTCGGAATACCAAAAAGCTGAAGCAGCTTGGCAAAATCACGATAGGCTTGATTCCGAACGAAAAGATGCAGCATTTCAGGCTAGTGAGGCAAAATTTCAGCATTTTGCTGAAAATATCCAAGCTTTTATTTGGTGCCAAGACCCCCAAACCAGGCAATTTTTGTATATTAATCCAGCTTATGAAAAAATCTGGGGTCGTTCTCGCCAGAGTTTGCAAGAACAGCCTCTATCATGGATGGATGCGGTACATCCAGATGATCGCGATCGCGTTGATCAAGTGGTAACGCAACATTTGGCTGGAGAAGCAACCGAAATCGAATATCGCATTTTACGTCCTGATGGTTTGATGCGTTGGGTATGGGATCGCACCTTTGCAATGCGGGATCAACAAGGAAATATTTGTTATTACGCGGGAATTGTTGAAGATATCACTGAACGCAAGCATACAGAAGAATCATTGCGTGAGAGTGAAGCCAGACTCAGTTTAGCTTTAGAAGCAGCACACATGGGTATTTGGGAATGGAAGATTCCGACGAATGAAACCCTTTGGTCTGCCAATATGGGGTCACTTTATGGTTTACATAATGGGACATTGTGTCCAACAACAACAGATTTTTTGGAGTTAGTGCATACAGAAGATCGGCAAACTTTTACTCAGGCTGTGACTGCTACTCTTCAACAAGGTGTGAAATTTATTGTGGAATATCGGACTGTTTGGCCTGATGGTAGTATTCACTGGCTCAATTCTACTGGTCAACTGTACTACGACGAAAACAACCAACCCAGCCGATTGACGGGAACAACCACAGATATCGGCAAACGCAAACAAGCTGAACAGCAAATTCAAGAACAAGCCGCTTTACTAGATATTGTCACCAATGCCATCGTCGTGCGAGATTTGCAAAATCAGATTCTTTTTTGGAATCAAGGTGCGGAACGTATGTATGGTTGGCAAGCCCAAGAAGCAATTAACCAAAACGCCGATGAACTTTTATTTCAACAACCTTCAGGCACAATTCCCATTGCCATAGAACAAGTACTTAATACTGGTACTTGGCAAGGCGAATTACATAAAGTTACCAAATCTGGCAAAGAAATTATTGTCGAAAGTCGCTGGACACTGATGCACGATAGTGCAGGACAACCCAAATCTATTTTGATTGTTGATACAGATATTACCCAAAGAAAACAATTAGAAGAACAGTTTTTTCGTACCCAAAGATTAGAAAGCCTGGGGAATCTAGCTGGTGGAATTGCCCATGACTTGAACAATATTTTAACCCCGATTTTGGCAGCATCTCAACTATTAAAATTGAAATTTAACCCAGACACCGAGCGTTATTATCAGTTAATGACAATTATTGAAAATAATGCCAAACGTGGTGCAGATTTGGTGAAACAAGTATTATCTTTTGCGCGGGGATTTAAAGGCGATCGCACGATTATTTCCATTAAGCACTTAGTTTCGGAAATGCTGTTGATTGTCAAACAAACATTTCCCAAATCCATTGAATTTGCCATCACGATTCCTGAAAATTTGTCGGCTGTATCTGGAGATATTACCCAGCTACATCAAGTGCTAATGAATTTAGTTGTTAATGCCCGTGATGCCATGCCAGATGGCGGTAAAATCGAAATTTCTGCTGAAAACAGATTGATTGATCAAGCCTATGCCCAAATGAATTTGGATGCTCAAGCCGGAAATTATATCGAGTTAACCATAGCTGATAATGGTATGGGAATGCCGCCAGAAGTATTAAATAGAATGTTCGAGCCATTTTT
The DNA here is from genome assembly GCF_014698045.1 of Aulosira sp. FACHB-615. Classification (GTDB taxonomy): domain Bacteria; phylum Cyanobacteriota; class Cyanobacteriia; order Cyanobacteriales; family Nostocaceae; genus Nostoc_B. The sequence goes on along the minus strand of NZ_JACJSE010000001.1, from coordinate 268,842 downwards.
TACCACCAAAGAAATTGGTATAGGCACAGGATTAGGTCTTTCGACAGTGCTAGGGATTATTAAAAGTCATGGTGGTTTTCTGAATGTTTCTAGCAAAGTTGGCAAAGGAACTAAATTTCAATTGTTTTTACCAGCAGTCGAAGGCTGTCAAGGAACAAGAAGCGAAAATTTAGCAGCACCTTTAGGCGCAGGCGAATTAATTTTAGTGGTTGATGATGAAGCAAAAATTCTAGAAATTGCTACCATCGTCTTAGAAAACTACAATTATCAAATTTTGACTGCGAGTAACGGTATTGAAGCGATCGCACTTTATGCCCAACACAAGCACCAAATCAAAGCTGTACTGATGGATATGATTATGCCCGAAATGGACGGACTAACAGCAATTCTCACTTTGAAAAAAATGAATCCGCAAGTCAAAATCATTGCTTGCAGTGGCTTTAATCCCCATGAAGGCTTGAGCGAAGTTGTCAATGCTAATGTACAACTAGTTTTGCCAAAACCTTTTACGGCACAAGACTTATTGAACAGTTTACAGCATATCTTGAGAGACAAAAATTAGATTTTTTAGATATTACCAGTACCCCTTACTCAATTAATCATCATGGCTAAAGAAATAGAACGGAAATTTTTAGTGAAGGGAGATGCCTGGAAAAATCTAGGTAAAGGTAGTGTGTATCGACAAGGATATATTGCTACTAAAAACTCAGTTACAGTCAGAGTAAGGATTGCTAACAACCGGGGTTATTTAACCATTAAAAGTCCGAGTGTGAATTGTTCTCGCTCTGAATTTGAATATGAAATTCCCCTAACAGACGCAGAAGAAATGTTAGATACATTATGCGATCGCCCGTTAATTGAAAAAGTACGGTACAAAGTAGAATTAAACGGGTTAATCTGGGAAATTGATGAGTTTGATGGTGATAATAAAGGATTAATCTTAGCAGAAGTTGAATTAACTGATGAACAACAACAAATCGAAATCCCAGAATGGATTGGTGCAGAAGTTTCTACTGATGGGCGGTATTTCAACAGTAATTTAGCTAAATTTCCCTTTTCAAAATGGTAAAAAACTGATCCTAAGATTCCTCACAAGACTTGAGAAATAACAAAACTCAACACTTAGAATTTTCAAAACAATACTATTTTTCTTAAAGTTCGTTAAAATTACTTTTGATATTTTAGTCATAGCTCCCCTCCTCCGCGCGACGAACACTTTGCTCAAGTCGGGAAACCCGCCCACGCAAATGTCTTCGACAGACACTTTGCTCAAGTCGGGAGACCCGCCCACGCAAGTGTCTTCCTCTGTGCCTTGGCGGTAGCCTACGGCAAGCCGCTTGCGCGTCTACGATAATTTATTCATACAACCTATTGCTAAATTTTCATTAATTGATACACTTGTTCTTCATTAGCCATTAGCCCAGTGAACCAGCGCCCACTATGGTGTACGTCAAGCGCGTGGAACTTACCAACTTCAAATCCTTCGGCGGTACTACTTCAGTCCCTTTGCTGCCGGGGTTTACTGTCATATCTGGGCCGAATGGTTCCGGTAAGTCGAATATTTTGGATGCGCTGTTGTTTTGTTTGGGACTCGCCAGTTCTAAGGGGATGCGGGCCGATCGCCTGCCGGATTTGGTAAATAATACTCAAACGGCTAAAGGACGTGCATCTGTGGAAGCTAGTGTCACGGTGACGTTTGATTTGACGGGGGAGGATATCTCACGCAGAGACGCAGAGGCGCAGAGTGAGGAATTAGAGGGAGAAATTGAGAATTCTGACTCAGCACTCAGCACTCAGCACTCAGCACTCAATGGTGAATGGAGTGTAACTAGACGGTTGCGGGTGACTCATCAAGGAACTTACACGTCAAATTACTATATCAATGGTGCGGCTTGTACGCTGACGGAGTTGCATGAGGAGTTGGAGAGTCTGCGGATTTATCCTGAAGGCTATAACGTGGTGTTGCAAGGGGACGTGACTAGCATTATCTCGATGAATGCGCGGGAGAGGCGGGAAATTATTGATGAGTTGGCGGGGGTGGCGGCGTTCGATCGCAAAATTCACCAAGCTAAGGGTACCTTAGATGAGGTGAAGGAGAAGGAAGATAGTTGTCGGATTATTGAGACGGAGTTAACTGCACAGCGCGATCGCCTTTCTCAAGATAGGGCGAAGGCGGAAAAATATCAAAAGTTGCGGACGGAATATTTACACAAGCAATCTTGGGAAGCGGTGTTATCGTGGCGTTCGCTGCAAGCACAGCAAGAAAAGTTAGCGACGGAAATTCAAAATGGCGATCGCTCTCATCATGATTTAACACTACAATTAGAAACTTTAAATGTCGGCATTACCCAAAAAACGGCTGAATTAGAAAAGCTTAATGCTCATGTCAAAGCTTTGGGTGAGGAAGAATTATTAGCAGTACAGTCTAGCCTTGCTACTCAAGAAGCGGAACGTAAGCAACTCCAGCGTCAGCAAACAGAATTAGAAACAACTTCCCAAGAAACGGCTAAACGCTTGGTGCAAACTCAGCAGGAAATCCACCAGCAGCAGCAAGCTTTGGGAGAAATTGCCGAAACCCAAAATGTCGAACGGCAATCGATTGTATATTTTCAACAGCAACGGGATGAGGCGGAACAAGCACTGCAAAAATCCCGCGAAGCCGCCGCCGAAATTGCCACCGCCTCGGAAGCTTGGGTACAGCAACAAACTGCACTGAACCGCCAAATTGAAACTGTGTTGCAAACTCTGGAACCGCAACGCACAGAGCAAGCACAATTAAGAGAACGCAATAGTCAGCTACAAGAACTCATTAACGAACAAACTGAGTTAATTGCTACTTTAGAACCACAATTGGCAGAAAAGCAAGCTGAATGTGTGCGAGTTGAGACAGAATTTAACGCCTCTAGTGAACCCATCCAAAATTTAGCCCAAAATCTGGCGGCGACAGAACAGGAATTACAAATTCAGCAAGATACGCAAAAGCGGCTTTCTAATGAACAACGGGAAAAACAACGCCAGTTAGATAAAATTGAGGCGCAAACCCAAGCACAACAAGAAGTCCAAGGAACGCAAGCTAGTAAGGTAATTATCCAATCGGGGATGCCTGGGGTTTGTGGTTTGGTGGTACATTTGGGACGGGTGGAACCCCGTTTTCAGTTGGCGTTGGAAATTGCGGCGGGTGCGCGGCTGGGACATATCGTAGTTGATGATGATGGGATAGCTGCGGCTGGGATTGAATTACTCAAGCAGAAACGCGCCGGGAGAGCGACATTTTTACCCTTAAATAAAATACAAGCTCCCAGAATTACTCAAGATGCGACGCTACGATTAGCAAACGGCTTTGTCAGTTATGCTGTGAATTTGGTTGAATGCGATCGCCGTTATAAAGATGTGTTTAACTATGTTTTTGGTAACACAGTCGTCTTCGCCAGCTTAGAACAGGCGCGGAAAAACCTCGGTTTATATCGCATCGTCACCTTAGATGGGGAATTATTAGAAACCAGTGGCGCAATGACTGGTGGTAGTACAAATCAGCGTTCAGCATTGCGCTTCGGTACAGGGGAAGCGGCGGAATCAGATGAAGCCATTGCGTTGAAAAGTCGCTTGACAGATATAGAACGGATTTTAGATCGTTGTATTGATGCGATCGCTTCTTTATCCAGCAAAACCAAACAACTCACCCAAGAACTCACCGAAGCCCGTCAAGCACGCCGCGAACAGCAATTGCAATTAGAACAGTTGCAAAAAGATATTAAAGCTTTGACGACGCAATTAGAAGGGACGCGATCGCAACTTGCCCAAAATACCGAAAAATTCTCCGCCGCCCAATCTCGCCTAGAAATTTTGGATAAAGATTTACCAGGGCAAGAAGCGCAATTACAACAACTGCGTCATGTTTTAGCAGAATTAGAAGCATCTCAAACGCCTAGTGAATGGCAGCAAATTCAAGCCGTAATTAAAACCCAAGAGCAACAATTACAACAACGGGAATCCGCATTACGGGAAGCGGAACAACGGCTGAAAAACTTGGAAAATCAGCAACAGCGTTTACAAGAACGCATCCAAGAAGCTGAACAAAAAATTGCTCAGTATCATCAAGAACAAGAAGTTTCTCAGCAGAAAATCCAAACCCTCAGCACCCAGCACGCAGCACTCAGCACTCAAATCACCGAAACTCGCGCCAAACTCAGCGAAATGGAAAAAAGTTTGGGTGAAGAAAAGGTAAAACGTGACGCAATTGAACAAGAAGTGCGATCGCATTTACTCCGTCAGCAACAATTAGAATGGGAACTCGAAAAACTCCAAGAAACCCAGCAAAAGCGGCGGGAAGAACTAGAAGCGTTGCAAAATCAATTGCGAGAACTACTTCCAGAATTACCCAGCCCTTTACCAGAAGTACCAGAACAGGTAGATTTAGAAGAATTGCAGAAAGAATTGCGATCGCTTGCCAAACGCCTGCAAGCAATGGAACCTGTAAATATGCTGGCGTTAGAAGAATACGAACGCACCCAAAACCGCCTGCAAGAACTCACAGAAAAATTACAAACATTAGAAGCCGAACGCACCGAATTATTATTAAGAATTGAAAACTTTACCACCTTGCGACAACGCGCCTTTAAAGAAGCCTTTGACGCGGTAAACGAAAACTTCCAATCAATTTTCGCCACCCTCTCAGAAGGCGACGGCTACCTGCAACTCGATAATCCTGAAGATCCCTTTAACAGTGGTTTAAACTTAGTCGCCCACCCCAAAGGTAAACCCGTACAAAGATTAGCTTCCATGTCTGGGGGAGAAAAATCCCTCACCGCCTTAAGCTTTATTTTCGCCCTGCAACGCTATCGTCCATCACCTTTTTATGCCTTTGATGAAGTAGATATGTTTTTAGACGGGGCAAACGTAGAACGATTAGCTAGAATGATCAAACAACAAGCACAACTGGCACAATTCATAGTTGTGAGTTTGCGTCGTCCGATGATAGAATCAGCCGAACGCACCATTGGCGTTACTCAAGCACGAGGCGCTTACACCCAAGTTTTGGGAATTAAGTTAACATCCTCGAATACATCTGCTTGAATCTTTGTTAATAATAGTGTATAGATAAACCGGATTCGAGATCAGGACTCGGTATAGAATGACCTCTGAACAGATAATTAGGCGTTCCGACTTATTAAATACTCAGGTGATTACCCGCGACAACGCCAAGCGGCTAGGGATTGTGAATCAAATCTGGGTTGATATCGATCAAAGGGAGGTTGTGGCTCTTGGTTTACGAGACAGCCTGATCTCTATCTCTGGACTGCCACGCTATATGTACCTTAGTAGTATCAACCAAATTGGTGATGCCATCCTGGTTGATAACGAAGATGTCATCGAAGATATTGAAATTGAAGCTTTCAGTAATCTGATTAACTGGGAAGTAATTACAGAAACAGGTGAAGTCTTAGGTAGAGTGCGGGGCTTTAAGTTTGATGGTATATCAGGGAAGCTGCACTCAATAATTATTGCTTCTTTGGGAGTACCGCAAATTCCCGACCAATTTCTCAGCACCTACGAAATTTCCATCGACGAAGTTGTTAGCACAGGCCCCAGTAGATTAATTGTGTTTGAAGGAGCCGAAGAACGTACAACGCAATTAACAGTAGGCGTTTTAGAACGTTTAGGTATCGGCAAACCACCTTGGGAACGTGATGCAGAAGAAGAATATGGTTATTCTGCACCACGCACAGTTGCACCTGCAAATCAGCTACCTAGCGGCACACCATTACAGCCACCCAAGCCAAAAGTCCGCGCCCCCGAACCCGTAGCGCGGGAAGAAGAATGGAACGAAGACTACGTAGAAGAAGAAAGACCACGCCGCGAAGTCATGCGAGCGCGACAATATGAGTCTATCCGCTACGAAGAAGACGACGAAGAAGATAACTGGAGTGAAGCCACAGGCGGCGACAGATATCAACAACCACCCAAGTACGAAACCAAAGCTTACACCGACGATTACGATGATTATGACGACGATGTAGAAAGCGATGCTTGGGAAGATGCACCAAAACCCGTGAACATTCCCAAAAAAGTCAAAGAAAGGCAGCCAGAATACGAAGAAGAAGGCGGATATTAATTTCCAACCCCTCCTAAGTTATCAGGAGGGGTTAATTTTTATGGTGTGTTGTCATTTGTCGTAGAAGGCAGTGGTTCGGCTACTTCGGCTGCGCTCAGTACAAGTTCGCTCACCAACCAGGTAGGAGGCAGTGGTTCGGCTACTTCGGCTGCGCTCATTACAAGTTCGCTCACCAACCAGGCAGGAGAAAAAGTCTTAATCTTCCTGGCATTCAAGCTCTGCTCGGCTTCTCGCAGAGTAGCTACTGCCATACAAAGACGCTATAACTCAACAAAAAACGAAAAAATGATTTTGGAGGGGGTTTGGGGGACGCAACCGTCACCCAATCGGGGGTGTGGGGGAGAATCCCCCAAATCTTAATCATTGTCTGATAGGTAGAGCAGAAATTGAGAAATAAACTTTCATTACCTTAACTGAACAGTATTAATTTATTACTTTTGTAGAGACGTTGTATACAACGTCTCTACATAATTGGTATAAAATTAGCCGCCCCAGATTTTTTCAGAAACTGTTGTGGGTGAAATATCTGCTACTTTCCCAGAGGGGGATTTAATAGCAAGGAATTTTTCACTTTTTGGTAACAGTTTACCTGGGTCTGAAGAGCCGAACAGACCAATGGTATAAGTCTGAACCGCAACACTCAACTGTAATGGCGCACTTTCGGTAGACAGCATCAGGTTGGCACCGGCAATCATAGCTGTCAACTTACCTGTATTATCAGGAGATGTGACTTTGATTTCTGGACAGGATTCGCGGAGCGATCGCACAAACTGTTCATCATCAGCACCTTGAATCACAACTACAGACATATCTGGCTGTTTTTGTTGAAATTCTTGAATAATTGGCTGCCAATGCTCAACCGGATAGATTTTCTCAGCACCTTTCCCCCGTGAGCCTGCATCAACCCCTCCATAAATCAAGACGTAGCCTGTGTCATTTACGCCTAGACGTTTTTGCTCATTTTGTGACCAGTCGATGTCGGGTATCGGGACATTTACTGCTAACTCTGGCACGGGTGTGGCTATACCCAATGGTTTTAGCAACTCGTGATACGCCGCCGCTACATACTGAGATGGATTAAACGGCACAGTATGAGTCAGAAACACGGCTCCTTTGCCTTGAAAGCCAATCCGCAGGGGAATCCCTGTTAGCCAGAGCATTAGTCCGACTAACCAGCTTTGCCCAAAAGCAATGGCGACATCATACTCGCGATCGCGTATTGTGCCTACCAAGTTACCCCAATCTGCTAGACTGTTACGATCTTTATAATCAAAGGTCAGTACCTCGTGAACAGACTTGCTCACTCGATAGGCAGCCTTTGACTGGGGTTCCGTAACGACATCTATCTGAGCGTTGGGATAATAACGCTTCAGACTATCTAAAGTCGGAAAGAAGAGAATTTGGTCGCCAATTCCGCCAGGTACAAGGGCTACTACTCGCATAATAATTATTGACGCTTACTCGCTCCTTATTTTAGGGGAATATAGGGATGAAAGATTAGGGAGTGTACCGGGCTGACTTTACTAAATATTTAATTATTAATTCCTTTACAAATACACAAATTTGATTATCTCTTTTTAAAAATATAAAAATACACTCACTACGGAATGTGTCAAGATTGATATGATTCTAGAAATAATTAGCTGAACTAAATAAAGTATTTAGTCAGTGATTATACTACCACAGGAGGAAATCTCTTTGTCTAGACGCTATTTATTTACCTCCGAGTCAGTAACTGAAGGCCATCCAGATAAAATCTGCGATCAAATTTCAGATACGATTCTTGATACCTTACTGGCACAAGACCCCAGCAGTCGCGTAGCTGCGGAAGTAGTAGTTAATACGGGCTTAGTGTTAATTACTGGTGAAATCACCACCAAAGCTAATGTCAACTATGTGCATCTAGCTCGCAAAAAAATTGCTGAAATTGGCTATGTTGATGCAGATAACGGCTTTTCTGCTAACAGCACCAGCGTGATTGTAGCATTGGATGAACAATCACCTGACATTGCCCAAGGTGTAAATGTTGCCCATGAAACCCGCCAACAGGATAGTGAGGAACTATTCGATACCACTGGGGCAGGCGACCAAGGTATCATGTTTGGCTTTGCTTGTAACGAAACTCCAGAACTGATGCCCTTACCCATCAGTTTGGCACACCGCATTGCCCGCCGACTGGCAGCAGTCCGCAAAACAGGCGAATTATCATACCTGCGTCCCGACGGTAAAACTCAAGTAACCGTAGTCTACGAAGATGGTAAACCCGTAGGCATTGACACTATCCTGATTTCCACACAGCACACAGCTACAATTGGGGAAATCACTGATGAAGCCGCAGTGCAAGCTAAAATCAAGCAAGACCTCTGGACAGCAGTGGTTGAGCCTGTTTTTAGTGATATTACTATCAAGCCTGATCAAGAAACTCGCTTTTTAGTCAATCCCACGGGTAAATTTGTGATTGGTGGGCCGCAAGGTGACTCTGGTTTAACAGGCAGAAAAATCATTGTTGATACCTACGGTGGCTATTCCCGTCATGGCGGTGGCGCTTTCTCTGGCAAAGACCCCACAAAAGTAGACCGTTCTGCGGCTTATGCAGCGCGTTATGTAGCCAAAAACATTGTAGCTGCTGGCTTGGCAGAAAAATGCGAAGTGCAGTTGAGTTATGCGATCGGTGTAGCTAGACCAGTTAGTATTCTCCTAGAAACCTTTGGAACTGGCAAAGTAGATGATGAAATTTTGTTGGAATTAGTCAAACAAAACTTTGAACTACGTCCAGCAGGAATTATTCATAGCTTCAACTTACGTAACTTACCAAGTGAAAGAGGCGGACGTTTTTATCAGGACATCGCGGCTTACGGTCACTTGGGACGGAATGATTTAGACTTGCCTTGGGAACAAACCGACAAGGCCGAGTTGTTGAAGCAAGCAGTTACTCAGTTGCGCTCAACTGCGATCGCCTAGTAATCTGAGGACTTATGCACAAAGATTTTCTGTAAAGACTGGGTACAGGGGTGCAGGGTACAAATACACCCTTTCACTCCCATACCCCTCCACCCAGTCTCCATAGACTATTCCTTTACGTAAGCCTGATATATAAATTCCTCTGTCTTCCTATTGCTTGAGTAGCAAGGCAGAGGTTTTTTAGTATCCAGGCTATCCAAATTCCAAAATTATTTGAGAATCCTTTCCAGAATTATTTGAGAATCCTACTGATCGATGTTAAGATGCGAGATGAATTAATCTGTCTGGCATTTAAGTATTTCCATCGTACAAGACAAGATTAAAAATAAGTACAGTGTATCTAGTAGTTAAAATATCCCTGATATTAACTAGGTTTCAAAAACCCTAACCCTAAAGATAAAATTTCAGCATAAGCTTTACTATAAAAACGTATTGATTATATGTAAACACGGGATTTTATCGTTTTTCAGTGTTTTTGTATACATTCATATCAAAATCACCTAAATACAATGAAGTCATGGCAATTATTTAAAGAATAATTATTTACGCTGCTTCTTACAAAAAATTGTGTAGGTGTTAATCACCAGTTAATTTAATTTTAAAGATGGAATTGATGTGGCGATTTTTGCGGAAGGGCGAGGAGATTTGAGGTATGCAAACTCACAAGCCTAACCCAATTGATAGTAATTCAGAAAGCAAAAAAATGCCAGCCAAAGATTCATCAAGCGAAGAACTGCCCACAATCGAATTTCCCTCCAGTGGGAAACTCAAAGCTAGTTCTTGGCGGATACATCAAAAAATTGGCTATGGCTACTTTGTAGCTATTGGTATTGGTTTTTTTGGCTCACTTACTGGTCTGGTAATTGCCAACTACTACCGAGGAAGAGAAATTAGGCAGTTTAATCAAGCTCAAGAACAACGCCAACTACTAACTAACTATAAAAATGCCGTAGTCGGGGCGCAATTACATAGTTCTAATTTAGTCGCAGTATTAGAAGATTCTCAACAACTGCTCACTAAAAAAACAGAATTTTTAAGGAATGTTAATAGAGCTGAAGATTTAGAGCGAAAAATTGACAATTTTATCGAAAAAAAGCCAATGCAATTAGCAGCGACCAGTGCTAATTTACAGGCTTTATTGGAAGATTATACGATTAATTTAAAATCATACGTAGACCAAATAGAAGCGGTCTTAAAAAAAACAGAGAAACAGCCGCTACAACCCCAAAAAATTGTTATAGTCCGAGAGCAGTTGTTAAAAATTATGCGTGGTGAAACAGCCATGCAATTAGAGAGTCTTTCGGAAAAATTAACGAATATTCTACAAACTGCCGAAAATCAAGAACAAGATAGACAGATAGATGTAGAACAGGCAAAAAGGGTTGAAAGATTAATTGTGATGGTGAGTATGTTGGTGTCGGTAGCGATCGCAGCTATTATCGCATGGCGCACCAGTCGAGCGATCGCCGAACCAGTGATTACAGTGACTCAAGTCGCCGAACAAGTAGCCCGCAAATCTAACTTTGATTTACGCGCCCCCGTCACCACCGAAGATGAAATTGGCTTATTAGCAAAATCATTAAATCGTTTGATTGAGCGAGTTTCAGAACGCACAAAACAACTAGAACAAGCAAAAGAACTAGCTGAAGCCGCCAGCACAGCTAAAAGTGTCTTTTTAGCTAACGTCAGCCACGAATTACGTACACCCTTAAATGCAGTCATTGGACTCAGCCAATTACTGCAAGATGACGCTACCGATTTAAACTTATCGGGAGACTTTATTACCGATTTAGAAACAATCAATTCCGCAGGTAGACACTTATTAGAATTGATTAACGACATCCTCGACTTATCCAAAATTGAAGCGGGGAAAATGACTCTTTATCCAGAGACATTTGAAATTGCCAATCTGGTTAATAATCTGGTATTGACTATTAAGCCTTCCATTGAAAAAAATGGCAACATTTTAGAAGTAGACTACGACGAACAGCTAGGTACAATGTATGCCGATCAGACAAGAATGCGACAAGTACTTTTAAACTTGTTAAGCAATGCGTCTAAATTTACGACTAACGGCAAAGTCACCCTCACTGTTAAAAGTGAAAAACCCAACTTATTATCAGACTCTCCCTTCGGCATAATTTCGTTTATTGTTGCTGATACAGGTATTGGAATGACACATCATCAACAGCAACAGTTATTTCAACCTTTTATTCAAGGGGATAATTCCACCACTAAGAAATATGGTGGTACTGGACTAGGTTTAGCTATCAGTCGTCATTTTTGTCAGATGATGGGTGGTGAAATTTCGGTGAAAAGTCAGCCAGGAGTAGGTTCAACCTTTACAGTACGCCTACCTCTGACTGTCAAGGAATGATACAGTATCAGACTTCAGACTTCCTAAAAACGATAGCCTAATCCTGCTTGGAAGCTAACAGCATCAGCATCACTGTTTCGATAAGCGTCAATGCCCCATTTAGCATCACCATAGGCAATAACGTTTTTGCTAACTTCCGATTCTAAACCCAAGGTGACAACAGGTGCGTTGCGATTACCTAATGGGGTGTTGTGACCTTCATTAGCCAAAAATGAATAACCACCACCTACATAAACGTTAGTATTTTTGGCGATCGCAGCATCGTAAGTCAAAATCGGCATAAAGGCAGTTGTATCACCACCAAATAACACGCTTCCTCGCAGTGATACAGGTGCATTAGGTATGGCATAACGTCCTTGGACATTACCACCAAATTGAGCATCATCATTTCTTTGTCCACCACTAGTAGCCCCTGCTGCAACACCAGCACCAATGTAACTACCGTTAGTACCAGCAGTTTGAGCAGCAGCAATTCCAGCTGAGAGGACAATAGAAGCAACTACAAGGGTAGAAGTAGTTAAAGTTCTGAGTTTCATAAGTTTCTCTCCACTAGAGTTGAGTGCAGTACTCTCTACTACTATGGTCGCTTTTTTAACTCTTTTTACCCTCCTACACTCAGGTAGCCGAGTGGGTGAAAAATCCTTCACCCAGTTGGGTGAACAAGAACCAGAGTTATTTTTTGAAGAAACGCTGGCGCATCTTAATCACCAAACTATTAACTTCGGGGATGTTCATAAGTGAAGCGATCGCACCAAACACAACTAAACCCACTAAACCAGCAATTGATAATTCTATTAACTGAATTATTAAACCTGTTGTACCTAACAACTGCTGTAAACCAAACAAAGTCCCATAGCTGACAAACCCAGTCACCACACTCCCACCGAATAAACCAAAAATCGGCACACTCCACTCACGCCAAGGTAAACCATTTAACTTGCGGTCTAGCAACCATAACAGCATTAACATTGAACTGCAATTCACACCCACAGTTGCTAACACCAAACCCGGTGCGCCAAAGGGTTGTACAAAAAAATAATCCAATACAATGTTTAGCAAAATGTTAAAAGTGCTGATGCGAAAAGGTGTTTGTCCATCACCCAAAGCGTAAAATACCCGCACCAACACATCCCGCCCCAAGTAAACAAACATGCCGATTCCATAAGCAACTAATAACGAAGAAACTAACTTTGTAGCATCTTGTTTAAAAGCACCACGCTCATATACTATCTGCACAATTGGTACAGACAACACCACCATCAAAGCGCCTAGGGGTAGCATAGTGCAGGCAGTCAGTAATAAACCTTGGCGAATGCGTAATTTTAAATCTGGCCAATTTTCTGGTTCTGCTAGTTTGGCGAAAATTGGCAATAAAGGTAACAAAATAATATTAGAAATAATTCCTAAAGGTGTTTGCACTAGCAAATTCGCATAGTTAAACCCAGCCGCCGCCCCAGGAATCGGACTAGCAAAATAAAGATCAGTAGCCACATTAATCGGCATCATTCCCGAAGAAATGGTTGCTGGAGTCATAATTTTAATGACTTCTTTAACACCAGGGGCTTGAAAATCAAACCGCAACCGCAGTGTTCCTAGTCCCAACCGCCACTGCACAATTAGTTGCACCACCCACTGAAGAATTGCACCTGCTAAGGTTCCCCAAGCTAACACCATCCCGCCGATAAAGGCATATTCTGGCAGAGTAATGTTTTTACCCAGTTGCAAGGCCAAAATCCCAATGCCCACAACTACGGTAACGCTTGATAATAAGGGACTAATCGAAAGCAACCAATATTGATTAGCCGCATTTAGGGTACCGAAGCCGATGCCAATTAATCCTGAAAATAAAGCCATCGGTGCCATGATTTGCAGTTGTTGGATAGCGATCGCTCTTGTGGTTGTATCCAAACCATGACCGACAATATCAACAATTGTATCTGCTAAAAAAACCTGGGCAAACGTTACTAATAACAGAATGCCCCCCACTAATGTTGTCACTGTTTCCACCATTGGCGCTGCTTCTTCTTTTTTGCGCTTGGCTAAAACACTCACAATCGCACTGTGCAACGGCCCATTCACCCCACCCAGTAATATCAATAAAAAACCAGGAATAATATAGGCATAGCTATAAGCAGTAGCAGCTGCACCAACACCAAAAGCAGCTGCTACTGCTTGCTGTCGGATCAAACCAAATACTTTACTAATTAATGTGGCTGCGGCAACAATGCCAGCAATCCCAGCGAAAGAACGAGATGATTTTTGTTCTTGATTAGTCACGAATAATACCTGACAACTCTTGCAGAGTGCATATCTGACAATATTTAACCTGAAATCTTGCCATCTGTCAGGTCAATTTTTAGAGAAACCCGCAGTTTAAATCAAACCATTTACATATAGCAATCCTAAATGATGTACAAACATCTCTCTACCTTGTCTTCCTTGTCCTTTTGTCTATTTCTCAACTAGGACTGCTATGGCCATGAATCAAAAAGGTTTCCTTCTCTGACTTTGACACGCTCATAAGTTCTTCTGCATATAAGTTAAATTTTTCTACCCTTCCCCTCACAAAATCCAGGATTTTTCTAATTGTCACTCATTTAAATAAATTGCTTTCCCCAATATTTAGCTAAATTCTCAACTTGGCACATTTATTGTTGATTATCTGTCAAAAGTGGGCAACCTAGTACTTGATGTTATATCTCATCGGTCTTCCCCATCAGGAAGTATTGAGTATTAAAGTTTTTCGACTGATAAACAACACATTTAAAAATATGGAAGCCAAATCAACACTCACAGAACCAGAAATTGTCTTGTCAAATAATCAACTACAAGAACAATTAGAACAACATAAAACGCTCGCTAGTGTCATAGTCAGAATCAGAGAATCTTTAGAATTAGAAACAATATTTAAAATTACCGTCAAAGAAGTACGTCAATTACTGCAAGCTGATCGAGTAGCCATATTTCAATTCGATCATCAAAAAAACTGGGAAGGAGAATTTGTGGCTGAAGATGTTGCTGATCAATGGGCATCAGCTTTAGCAGCAAAAGTCTACGACCATTGTTTTGGTGAACAATTTGCGGCTGATTATCAACAAGGCAAAGTACAAGCAGTAGCAGATATTTATGTAGATGAACTAAGTAGTTGCCATAGAGAAATCTTAAGTAGATTTAATGTCCGTGCTAACCTGATTGTTCCTCTATTAAGAAACCAAGAATTATGGGGATTAATTTGTATTCATCAATGTAGTCAACCTCGTCAATGGCAAAATGCTGAAATTGAATTTATTCGCCAAATTGCTGATCATCTCACCATAGCAATTCAACAAGCTAGTCATCTGCAAGAAGTTCAACTACAAGCAACAAAACTGGCACAGACAGCCCAGCGTGATCAAGTAATCGCGCAAATTGTTGATCAAATTCGTCCCTCTTTAGACATTGACAGCATCTTTAAAAGTACTACCCAAGAAATCCGCCAACTCTTAGAAGCCGATCGCGTTGCTATATTCCGCTTTAATCCTGATTGGAGTGGTGAGTTTGTTGCTGAATCATTTGTTGAAGGTTGGACACCTTTAGTTAATGTTCAACCTGTAATTAACGATACTTATTTACAACAAACCCAAGGCGGACGTTATGCTCACAACCAAACTTTTAGCGCCAACGATATTTATCAAGCAGGATTAACCAATTGTCATGTCATTTTATTAGAACAATTTCAGGCCAAAGCTTTTGCAACCGCGCCCATTATCCAAGGTGAAAAATTGTGGGGAATTATCGCTGCATATCAAAATTCTACCCCTAGACAATGGCAGCCTTATGAAATTGAATCATTGAGCAAAATTGGGACACAAATAGGTGTAGCCTTGCGCCACTATGAACTACTAGCTAAAGCTAATGCCCAAGCAGAACAACAAAAAACATTAACTAGTGTGATTACACGTATTCGTAAATCCCTAGATTTAGAAACTATCTTTCAAACTACCGTGACTGAAGTGCGGCAAATGCTACAAGCAGATCGAGTGGCTATTTTTAAATTTGATCTGCAAAAAGATTGGGAAGGAGAATTTATTTCAGAAGATGTTACCGCCGGCTGGGAATCTGTTGTTGCTGCGAAAGTTTATGACTATTGTTTTGGTGAACAGTTTGCAGTGCATTATCAACAAGGCAGAGTCCAAGCCGTAGCTGATATTTATGATGCTGGCTTAAGTCCTTGTCATACCAAAATTTTAGGAAATTTTCAAGTCCGGGCTAATTTAATCGTACCGTTATTAAAACAGGGAAAATTATGGGGTTTATTATGTGTTCATCAATGTGATAAACCGCGAAATTGGCAACCTTCAGAAATCGAATTTGTGTCTCAAATTGCTGAAAACTTAGGAGTAGCTTTACAACACAACAAACTTTTAAACGAAGCTCGCTATCAAGCTAATCAGCAAAAGACTTTAACCAGCATTATTACTCGCATTCGGGAATCTTTAGATTTAGATACAATTTTTCAAACTTCTGTCACAGAGGTCAGACAATTACTACAAGCTGACCGTGTAGGAGTTTTTCGGTTTGATCAGCAAAAAAACTGGGAAGGAGAATTTATCTATGATGACGTGAGTCATAGTTATCCTTCAGCAGTAGCAGATAAAGTTTATGATCATTGTTTTGGCGAAAACTTCGCACCCCTTTACGCTCAAGGTAGAGTCAATGCTATTACTGATATTTATCAAGGCAATTTTCCCTCTTGTTATGTAGAAATTCTGGAAAAATTTCAAGTCCGGGCGAATTTAGTCGCGCCTCTATTACAAGAAGGTACACTCTGGGGCTTATTATGTATTCACCAATGTAAAAATCCGCGTCAATGGCAACATTCAGAAATTGAGTTTGTTAGCCAAATAGCGGAACAACTAGGAGTTGCTTTAAAACAAGATTCATATTTAAAAAAAGTTCAAACTCAAGCCATCCAATTAGCTGAGGCTAACGAGCGAGAAAAATCAATGGAACGGCAAAAGTTATTAGCTGAGACTATTGATAAAATCCGCCAGTCGTTGGATGTCAAAACTATTTTTAAAACCACTACTCAAGCTGTACGCGAGTTATTAAAAGTAGAGAGGGTAGCCATATATCGCTTTAATGATGATTGGAGTGGTAAATTTGTGGCTGATTCTTTTAAAGATGGTTGGAAACCTTTAACACAAGTTAATCCACTGGTTTTAGCCACCTTTGAAGACACAGATGAAGATGATAAGTTACCACGTAATGAAACTTTTGTACCAATTCGCCAAGGCGAAAGATTATGGGGATTATTAGTTGCTTATCAAAATTCTCAACCACGTTATTGGAAAGATGAGGAAATCAATTTATTAGCACAAGTTGGCGTGCAGTTAGGTGTTGCTATTCAACAAGCAGAATTATTGGAACAAACCAAACGTCAAACTCTAGAATTAACTCAAACTTTATGTGAGCTAAAGCAGACTCAAGCAAGGTTAATTCAGGGCGAGAAAATGGCAGGATTAGGACAATTACTCGCTGGTGTCGCTCACGAAATTAATAACCCTGTTAGTTTTATTTTTGGTAATCTGATCCATTTAAATGAATATACTCAAGAGTTAATGAATGTTTTGCAGATTTACCGTCAATATAATTCTTCTTTGCCAAATATTAAAGAAAAAATAGATCAGCAGAATTTGGAATTTATTATCGAAGATTTGCCAAAAACACTAGATTCCATGAAAGTCGGCGCAGAAAGAATTAGAGAAATTGTATTGTCACTGAGGAATTTTTCTCGTACTGATGAAGCTGATTTAAGGGCTGTAAATATTCATGAGGGATTGGATAGTACTTTACTGATTTTAGGACATCGCCTCAAGGAAAATCGGGCGCGTCCTCAGATTGAGGTGGTGAAGGAATACGGCACTTTACCTTTAGTAGAATGTTATCCTGCACAACTAAATCAAGTATTTATGAATCTTCTGAGTAATGGTATTGACGCTTTAGAAGATAAATTTAAAGTTATCTGGAATCAGCATTTACAAGCTTCAACCAACTGTCCCAGAGTACCTTTAAAAATTTGGATCAGCACTCAAAAGAGCGATCGCCAAGTAATCATCAAAATCGCTGATAATGGTCTGGGAATCCCTGAAGATGTCACTTCCCATATTTTTGACCCCTTCTTTACCACCAAAGAACCCGGTAAAGGTACAGGACTAGGTTTATCTATTAGTCACCAAATCATTGTCGAAAAACATCAAGGTCAAATTAAATGTACATCGACCCCCGGAAAAGGAACCGAATTTTTCATTGAACTTCCCTGTTCTCATGATTAAATTCTTGGTCAGAATTCAGGAGTCAGAAGTCAGAATCCAGAAAATTTGCTAACTCTAGGTTTTCCTCGACAGAGATTCTCATAGTTTTAGACTCTGAGTCATCATACTCTGACCGCTTCTGACTTCTGTATTCTGAATACTGACAACTCTTTAACGACAACCCAAGCTATCGCGTGTCGCCACTCCCGTAATTTGATTTACCCCAGTCGCCCTTTCACATAACAATGAAACTTGATAGCGGTCAATTAACGCATCTGTAAAATCCGCGCCAGTAATATCAGCATCGTAAAAACGACTACGGGTTAAAGTAGCTTCTGTAAAATTGGCATTTTTTAAGTTAGCGCCATCTAACGTTACCCGGTCTACTAAAGCACCCGTTAAGTTTGCACTTTCTAAATTCGCCTTTAATAAAACTCCTTTGGTGAAAATAGCATTGGTTAAATTTGCGCCTTGGAAATTAGTCCCCCGCATTTCCGCAGCCACAAAAGTTACACCCGCTAAATCAGCATTGGAGAAGTCACGGTTTTCTAAATTGGTATTGCTGTAGTTGATGGTATTAATTTGAGCAAAAGCTGGTCTTGGACTCAGTATTAGCCACAAGCCAGCTAAAAGGAAAATGACAATTAAACTTAACAATTTTTGCCAAATCTTTTTCATAACTTTACGCACCTGTTTACTGAGTTATGAAAACTGGGTGAAGTTTGATTGTAGAAAACTTCAATATTTTCGCCCAATCTTTTTCATAGCTTGATAGTCAAGAGTCAAGCAAATATTCACAAATGCTTAATAACTCTTGACCAATAATTTTTGACTATTTCCAATCTTTCCCAATCCGAATTGTGATATCTGATTCCAAGTATCCAGCTGTTGACACTTCAATTTGACCCAAACCTAAGATTTTTTGTAACTCAATTCCTGGTTGTCGGCTACCTCTGTGGACAATAATCTGAGTTTGACGCTGGCTATCAGGCCAATCTGAGGTTGTGTAAATATTTTTAAAGCCTTTCTCTTTGAGATAGGCAATAACTTTTTCCGTAACTTGTGGTTGATTAGAAGCATTTTGAATAGCAATTTTGAGGTTAGAAACTGGACGTGTATCTGGCTTGAGTCCAGGTACATCCACCCCAACATAATTATTCAAGAGATTTGACTGTCCAGTCAGATTCAGCCAATAGCTATTGGGATCTTGACTGAAACGGCTGAAAGTACCGGGAACAGTGGTCATTTGGAAATTATCCCGCTCTACATTCACGGAGAAATTCACCAAAGCCATCATTTCTTCTATCTTTAAGTTGGTATCAAAATACTTCCGCATGATGCGGGTTAATTGGGGCAATTTCGGTACGACAGTAGGACTATTGAGGCGTTGAATCAATGCACCTAGTAGTGCTTGTTGACGCTGTACTCTCGGTAAATCCCCTAATCCATCTTCCCGGAAACGAGCGAATTGTTCTGCCTGTTCGCCGTCAAGGGTTTGCCAGCCACTGACTAGATTAATGTTCAATTGGCTGCTACTATCATGGTATTCTATTGCTTTAGGTACAAATACTTCCACCCCACCCAACTGATCCACTAATTGCCTTAAGCCACTGGTAGAAATGCGAATGTAACGGTCAATGGGCGCATTGTTTAAGGTACGGCTGACTACTCTAGCAGCCAATACTGGCCCGCCTTGGGGATTAGCATCTGATAGCTTGGTTAACCCTTTTTCGGGGATCGCAATCATCGTATCTCTGGGAATGGAAAGCACTCGAATAGATTTATCACTGGGGTTGAGCCTGACTAAAAGCATGGTGTCGCTTTTGCCAGCAAAACTTTCTGGTGAACCATCAACAGCACCGTTGACTGGCTCAATCCCCATAATCAAAATATTCATGGGGCGGGATAGCTGGTATTGGGAAATTTTGCTCCATAATTCCCCAGGTAAAGGAACTTTCTGCTCTTCTTTACCAGCGAAACCGAGTTCCTCATCGGTTTTATCTAAATTGCTCCATAAGGGAGTCCACAGCGCCAAGGTGGAAACTAAAAGACCAGAAAGAATTACCCCCATTACTACTGTCAGTATCCACAGTAGCCACCGGGGCATACTTAAGCCCAATCTGTCGTACAGTTCGTTGGGAATAGCACTGACTGACTCGACAACAGTGCGGGTGGAACTGGCTGATGCTTCTTGAGTTGCTGATTCTGTGCTGGTCTCGGTGAGGGTTTGCAGCGTTCCCTGAGTTTCAATGCGTTGAATTTGACCTGGTTTGCTTTCCAAGTCTAAATTCGGTATTTGCTGAGACTTGACTTCACTTTCAGATAATTGAACTTCTCTAATCACAATTTTCTCCCCACTCAACCACTTCCATAAAAGTTATGTTAATGCAAGCTACAAATCTTGCCAGAGTAAATGCTCACAGTAAACTTGTAGTGTTCTTGCGTAGGTGTGTATGACAACATGAATAGTTCCTTGTTCCCCGTTATCCTCGCTGGTGGCAAAGGTGAGCGTTTCTGGCCTCTGAGTCGCAAAGACCGTCCTAAACAATTTTTAAGTTTAGATGGTAGTTCCAGAAGTTTACTGCAAGCCACTGCGGATCGGTTGCTCCCATTGGGAGACGGTTGGGATTCTTTGTGGGTGATTACTTCCAGCCAGATAGCTGGAGGTGTACGCCAACAGTTACCCGAACTGCCATCGCCAAACTTACTCATTGAGGTAGAAGGAAGGGATACTGCCGCCGCCGTTGCTTGGACAAGTTTAGAAATTAAAAAACGTTATGGAGAAGACGCAATTATCGGCTTTTTTCCGGCTGACCATTGGATAGCTGACCAAAAGGCGTTTACTGACACATTAAAGGCTGCTACTCAACTAGCAACAAGCACCAAAGCGATTGTTACTTTAGGAATTAAGCCTGCTTTTCCATCAACTGGTTACGGCTACATTGAACAAGGTGAAAAGATTGGTAGCTTTAATGAGTTGCCAGCTTATCATGTCAACCGCTTTACTGAAAAGCCCAACCGTGAGTTAGCAGAAACTTTTTTATCTACGGGACGTTTTAGCTGGAATAGTGGAATGTTTGTCTTTCGGGCTGGGGTTGTTCTTGAGGAACTTTACACCCATGCTCCAGAAATCATAAAGCCTCTGGAACAATACGGCCCTGATATTTACCCTGAATTACCTAAAAAGAGTATAGACTATGCACTCATGGAAAAAACCAATTTAGCATACGTCCTCCCGGTAGATTTTGGTTGGGATGATTTAGGAGATTGGAATGCGATCGAACGTTTATTAAAAAAGGAAGAGAACCCCAATGTAGAATTAGCTACCCACTTAGGTTTAGATACGCAAGGAGCGATTGTTTATGCTACTAATCCAGAGGATGTAATTGTTACTATTGGTTTAGAGGATGTGGTCATTGTGCGCGATCGCAATGTTACCCTCATCGTTAATAAAGAACGCACCCAAGAAATTAAACAGGTTCTCAAAATCCTGCAAGATGACCCCCGCTTTACAAACCTACTGTAATTATCAAAGTTAAAACCCTTGACAGAGGCTTAAAAGCTAGTTTTCTTATTATAACTTGACTGTCTGTTGTTTTTACTGACAGTTATGCAAACTCTAAGCTTTGAGCCTCTGGCCAAGACAATGGCAATTCACTCTATCACTGCTTATCAAAGATATATTTCTCCAGTGAAAGGCTTTGCTTGTCCCCATCGGCAATTACATGGTGGAGAATCTTGTTCTACTTATATTAAAAGAATGTTAAGTGAGCAAAGCTTGATAGAAGTTGTAAAATCATCCCAAAAAAGATTTCAAGACTGTGCTTTAGCCAGTAAAACCTTAACTAAAACTAGCTCTGGCTGTATTGTAATTCCCTGTTGTCTACCCCTTTAAATTCTCTGCGTTCTTGCAGTTGTTTACCATCATGTTCCTAACTCAAACTGTTCCTCGTCAACGAGAAATTATTGAAGTGGTGCTTCGGAATGGCTGGGATTATATGCGAAGGCTACTAACTGGTGGCAAAGCTGATGAACCCCAGCTACCTACCCCAGCAGTATTGAAAAATATTTTGGTAAGTTTGGGGCCTGTTTATATCAAGCTTGGTCAGTTATTATCGACTCGTCCCGATTTACTCAGTGCTGCTTACATTGAGGAACTGTCAACACTGCAAGACGAAGTACCGCCTGTTCCCTGGTCAGAAATAGAAGTAGTCATCCGCAAACAGTTAAAACTTCCCCTAGAAGAAGTTTTTCCCAAGATTAATCCCGTACCAGTTGCGGCGGGATCAATTGCCCAAACTCATCGCGCTACACTGGCTGATGGTCGGGAAGTCGCCTTAAAAGTCCAACGTCCAGGAATTGATACGACTATTGCCCAAGATATTGCTTTAATTCAGGGGATCGCTGATTTAGTGGCTCGGACTGATTTTGGGCAAACTTATGAAATTAAATCAATTGCGGAAGAATTTACCAAGGCTTTAGAAGCAGAGTTAGACTTCACAAGAGAAGCAGGTTTTACAGATCAATTACGCCGGAATTTAGCGAAAGGTCGTTGGTTTGACCCGCAACAAATTGTCGTGGCGGAAATTCACTGGCATCTGACATCAGAGAAATTGTTAGTGATGGAGTGGTTGGATGGTGTACCTTTACTATCAGCAAAGTTGACCAGTGGTAATAATGGTAAAGATATTGCCACTCAACGTAAAGATATAACTACTTTACTATTTAGAGCATTTTTTCAGCAGTTATACCTGGATGGCTTTTTTCATGCTGATCCCCATCCCGGAAATTTATTTTATCTGCAAGATGGTCGGATAGCAATTTTAGATTGTGGGATGGTAGGCAGACTTGATCCCCGCACCCAGCAGATTTTAACAGAAATGTTGTTGGCGATCGTGGATTTAGATGCAGGAAGATGCGCTCAGTTAACTTTGCAACTATCCGATTCGGCACAGCCTGTAATTGTGGCGCGGCTGGAAAGTGATTACGATCGCATGTTGCGGAGATATCATAATGTCAGCTTGACAAACATGAATTTTAGTCAAGTGATTTATGAAATTTTGCAAGTCGCCCGCAACAATAAAATTAGATTGCCCAGCAATATGGGCTTGTATGCTAAAACTCTAGCTAATTTAGAAGGTGTGGCTAGGGCATTTAATCCTGAGATTAATTTGTTTGATGAGGTGAAGCCCTTAATTACCGATTTGTTTCGCCGGCAATTAGTCGGGGAAAATCCAGTGCGATCGCTTTTGCGTACCGCCCTTGACCTCAAAAGTTTATCATTACAATCACCCCGACAAGTTGAACTTTTACTCGACCGTGTAACATCAGAAACATTGCGTTGGAATCTATCTTTGCATGGTTTAGATGGTGTACGGCGCACAATGGATGATGCAGCTAATCGCCTCTCATTCAGTATTCTGGTAGGTTCACTGATTATGGGAGCAGCAATTATTTCCACCAAAGCCCAGACACCGCAACTATCGGTTTTAAGTAGTGTGTTATTTGCCGCCGCCAGTTTATTAGGATTGTGGTTGATTATTAGTATTTTGCGATCGGGGCGTTTGCGTTAGTTAACTTGCTTTACCTTGGCTTTACCAACCTCAAGGATAATACTGATCAATATTTAAAACCGCAGATAAACGCGGATGCACGCTGATAATTGGTCTATATATAGCAGTTGAAGCATAAGTTAGGACTATGTTTGTGGCTGAAATCGTCTCAGGAAGGTTTTAAGATAAATTTTATGCCGCATATTTTTGTTGAAAATTTAAGTAAATCTTATCCGGTGGCGATTAAAGAACCAGGTCTCGCTGGCACAATTACTCACTTTTTCCGCCGCACCTACCGTTCAATTCAAGCTGTTGAAAATGTTTCCTTTGAAATTACCCCTGGTGAAGTAGTAGGATTTTTAGGGCCGAATGGTGCTGGAAAAACTACCACACTCAAAATGCTCACTGGTTTAATTCATCCTAGTAGTGGGACAGTGAGAGTAGCTGGACATATCCCGTTTTTACGCCAAGAAGCATTTTTGCAAAAAATTACCTTGGTGATGGGACAAAAGCAGCAATTAATCTGGGACTTACCCGCAATAGATTCTTTAAAAATTAATGCTGCTGTTTACGACATTTCTGACCAAGAATTTTCTCACCGCTTAAGAGAATTAACAGAAATGCTAAACCTCCAAGGAAAGCTGACTCAACCAGTACGCAAGCTATCTTTGGGTGAACGAATGAAAGCAGAACTGTTAGCAGCACTTTTACATCGTCCGCAAGTATTGTTTCTTGATGAACCAACTTTGGGACTTGATGTGAATGCTCAGGTAGCAGTGCGAGACTTTCTGCGCGACTATAATCAGCGTTATCAAGCCACCGTATTATTAACTAGTCACTACATGGCTGATATTACCGCTTTATGTCAGCGAGTATTATTAATTCACCAAGGAAAGCTGATGTATGACGGTAGTTTAGATGGACTGTTAGAACGCTTCGCACCATACCGCGAAGTTCACGTAGAGTTAGCCCAGCCTTTATCAAGAGAAAAGCTCAAGTCTTATGGGGATGTGCAATCTGTAGACGGGCGAGCAGTATGTTTTATGGTAGAGCAACCAGCTTTGACTCGTACCGTATCTCAAATTTTGTCAGAACTAGAAGTCATCGATTTAGAAGTGAAAGAACCGCCCATAGAAGAAGTCATTGGGAAAGTATTTCAGGCGGGAGTCGTTTAGTAAGTGCTGAAAGTTATGAGTCTGAAGGTTAAAGAATGAAATTTCACACTTCATAATTCACACTTCAGACTTCTCATTAAACAGTTCTAAAATCTGCCGACAAAATTGTTTGAGTTGTTCGCCAATTTGTGCAGCAGGGAGAGACTCGCCCACAAAATTCCAGTTTTCCACTGTCGAAAGTCGCCAAGCCTCGCCACGATGATCAAATCCTGCTACTTCTATACCAATTGCCCGACGTAAGTTTGTTATCGGATCTTGATGAAACCGAATTTGAATCAAAACACTCCGACTCCGCCAGGATTTGCTGATTCCAGGAAAGTGAAAGCCAATGTCTATAGAATCTGGATCAACTAATTCTCTGGTTTCTGGGTCATTCTGCCAAGGTTTCAAATCCGATTTCGCATCGGGGAACTGGAGTTTGAATAAATTAACTACCGTAGCAATCTTGCTGGCGAGTTCAAGGTTAGTTGCCTGTTCAGCTGCGTTCACGAAAAAACACTCCTAAATAGTTGAGTCAGCTAAGGGGAATGCGACGACAGAAAACCGCCAGAAGGCTTATCTTATTAGTGTTTCAGCTTATCAAGACGTTTTAAATTTCGCAACTATAAAATTGCCTTTTCTTAACAATTGATTAAGTGTGAAGTATGAAATTATTGCTATATGAGCAATTATACTTAAATAAATTAGAAAAGTGGCTGACGTTAGATCAGTCTAAAAAAAATCTGAGAATTTTCCGCAAAATCATCTACTTGCTAGAACGAGAAATTACCTTGGCGATCTAAAATTACACTGTTAGCTGGCAAACGTTAAAAAAAGTTAAGTTCAGTTTATGGCGCGTCAACGCTCGATTTTCTCGATCATTCTGGTATTATTGGCTACATTTCTTATTAGTTGTGGTGGCCCTGGGGTCGTATCTGCACCTCCAACTTATACAGCAGATCAAATTGCTCAAATTCAGGAATATCTGCCTGAAGTTCAGACTGTGCGCGATCGCGCAGAAGAACTCCAAAACCTCATCGAAAAAAATGAGTGGATTAAGGTGGGTAACTTTATTCATGGCCCAATGGCAGAAGCTAGGCTGACCATGACTTACATCACTCCCCATCTTTTACCCAAAGACCAAACCGCAGCCCGTCAAATCACCAAAGATTTACTGAACCACTTGGTTAAAGTTGATCAAGCAGCTAGTAATGGCAATAGTTTAGTTGCCTTGAGTAACTACAAAGCTGCCTTTACAGATGTTGACAAATTCCTACAACTGTTACCAGAAGGTAGCAAACAAGCGGACTCTTAGGGATTGTTGAATGATAAGTTATGAGTTAGAAGAAAAAGGCTGAAGTTTGAAGTCTGTTCGCCCTTGGCGTTCCCCCAGGGTAGTATAAAATTAAAAAACCTTTTGACTTTTGACTTCCGCTTGCGGTTCTAACTCATAACTCCTCAATATCCCAGCAATGAGTCATGTAATTATTATCGGTTGTGGTGTCATTGGAGCCGCGATCGCCTATGAACTGAGTCAAGTAACAGGGTTGCAAATTACCGTTATTGACCAAAACCAACCCGCACAAGCTTCTACAGGTGCAGCCCTTGGGGTTTTGATGGGCGCTATTAGTCAAAAAATCAAGGGTAAAGCTTGGCGGCTAAGACAAACCAGTATTGAACGCTACGAAACCTTAATCCCCGAACTAGAAGCATTAACCGGACGTAAAATCCCCTTCAACCGTCAAGGTATTCTTCACTTGTCTTGGGAAGAGGAAAACTTTGAAAATTGGGAAAAACTAGTAAAAATTCGCGCCTCCCAAGGTTGGAATTTGGAAATTTGGGACAGGGCGAAACTCAAGAGTATATGTCCCCAAGTCAATAATGACAAAATTACTGGCGCAGTTTATTCACCTCAAGACCGTCAACTCGACCCCACAGCTTTAACCTTAGCCCTAGTAGAAGCCGCCCAAAAAAAAGGCGTAACTTGTCAATTTGGTGTGAATGTTGTCAATATCTCACCGACATCAGTTGAAACAACAGCAGGAAAAATCAATGCTGATTGGGTGATAGTGGCGGCTGGACTGGGTTCTACACTTCTAACTGACCAGTTAAACCAAAAAGTTGATATCCGCCCCGTTCTCGGACAAGCATTACAAGTACATTTAGCAAATTCCATCGGTAATCCTGAGTTTCAGCCGATGATTACCTGTAATGATGTACATATCGTCCCTGTAGGTGGTGGCGATTATTGGATAGGCGCAACGGTGGAATTTCCCACTGATGGCGATGAAATCCCGCCTAATCATGAATTATTAGAAGATGTAAGACAACAAGCGATCGCCTTTTGTCCAGAACTCGCCGCAGCAACTATCACCAGAACTTGGTCAGGATTACGCCCCCGCCCGGAAGGTCGCCCAGCACCTATCATTGAAAAATTAGCAGGATTTAACAATATCCTCCTCGCCACCGGACATTATCGTAACGGTGTGTTACTAGCCCCTGCAACAGCTTATGCGATTCGTGAGATGATTATTTGAGAATTCAGAAGTCAGGAGTCAGAATTCAGAAGAAAAACTGAATTCTGAATTCTCAGTTTTTATTAGGAAAGTAGCGTGGCTGTAACAGAAAATAAAGTAAAAATTGATTCTTTAGAGTGGTTTTATCGGGAAGCAGAACCGATTGGACAAAGTGATTTATTACCTGTGATCTTGCTGCATGGAATAGTCTCGCAAAGTTACAGTTGGCGTAATATTCTACCTGCTTTAGCTAGTCAAGGAACAAGAGCGATCGCACCAGATTGGATTGGCTATGGCTTTTCATCAATGCCAGAAAAACGCGATTTTGCCTACACTCCTGACGCATTTATTACAGCTTTAGAAAAATTTATTCAAACCATCAAACTCGAAAGATTTTCTTTAGTTGTCCAAGGTTTCTTAGGTTCTGTTGGCTTACAATATGCTGTGCGTCATCCTGAACAAATTGCCAACATTGCTATTTTAAATGCCCCCATTTCCACCGATGCTAAATTACCTTGGAAAATTAAACAAATGGGTTTACCATTAGCAGGTGAAATAATGACTCAAGACCCTTTATTAGTTGACCGTACCCTAGAAGGTGGTAGTCGTTATCGTATCGAAGATAAAGATTTAGATGTGTATCGCCGACCTTTTTTGAAAACATCTGCGGCTGGTAGAGGATTACTATCAACTATTCGTAATTTGCAACTCCCCCAAGCAACGGCGGAAATTACATCTGGCTTTCAAAAATGGGAACAGCCAATATTAATTCAATGGGGGATGATTGACCCTTGGTTATCTGTAGATATAGCACAAAAATTTAGTGATTCTGTACCCAATGCAGAATTAATAAAACTTAATAACGTTGGACATTACGCCCAAGAACATTATCACCAGACAATTTTAGAAGATTTATTGCCCTTCGTCAGACGTGTAGATAATTAGGCAGAAATAAATTTTGTCAAAATCGATATTATAAAAAGTGAAACCATAGATAAACACAGATAATTTACCTGTGTTTAATAAATAGCTCATTAGATGATTCAGCACAGTTTCTAATGCTATCGTAAGCAAATGTAGAGATTTTTCTGATAACTTACGATGTGTTATATCCACCTTAATGGAGATGATAATTCATGGCTTATTCTTGGTTCAAAGCATTTCATATTATTGGCATTGTAGTTTGGTTTGCTGGCCTATTTTATCTGGTGCGTTTGTTTATTTACCACGTTGAAGCCGAACAAGAACCAGAACCAGCACGCACGATACTGAAAAAGCAGTATCAAATTATGGAATTACGCCTTTATCGCATCATCACTACTCCGGGAATGTTGGTCACAGTAGCGATGGCGATTGGTTTAGTGAGTACCGAACCAGAAGTTTTAAAACAGGGTTGGCTACACTTCAAATTACTATTTGTCGCAATTTTATTGGCTTATCATCATTACTGCGGTCGCTTGATGAAGAAGTTAGCCAATGATGAATGTCGTTGGACTGGTCAACAGTTACGTGCTTTAAACGAAGCACCTACAGTTATGTTGGTGGTGATTGTGCTATTAGCTGTATTTAAGGACAATCTACCCACAGATATTACCGCTTGGGGAATTTTTGGTTTGATTATTTTTATGGCGGTGACTATTCAGCTATACGCCAAGAAACGCAAGCGTGATAAAGAACAATTAATGGCGCAAATCAACCAAGTTCCTCAAGAACAAAGTTAGACAAAAACGCCTGGGATATCTTACATTAAGAAATGTTAATAAATGTATTTGATATCTCAGGCGTAAATCAATGTCAGCAAAAGATTTAGGTAAACCCCGTCCGTTGTGGCGAGTAATTTTATTGTCTGTAATTACCGGGATGCTGTATTACGGCTGGTACAAATGGATTATTCAAGAAGAATTACGCCGTTATAACGGCTTTGGTTGGTCAGGAACCCTGAGTTTAGCACCGTTTGTTTTTGGAGTCGCAATTCCCCAAGCTTTACGCATCTTTGATCCTGATGTACCGGGGTGGTTTGGTTGGTTTTCACTGCTGGGTATTGTGTGGATTTATATTGTGCAGTTTAAGTTATATAAAACTGTGAATGAACTGTACCGCCAAGCAGGTTTAAAAGAACCCTTAGTAGTTTGGTGGCTATTTATCCCAGGATTAAATTTAATTGTTGGTTTACGACAAATCCATTTTTTAAGCCAATTTTGGGCAAAACAACAAGGTGTGGCTGTTCCAGATTATATTGCTGAAAATATTCCTTTCCTTTCTGCTAACGCTTAATATAAGAATCTGGTTTAATTTCCGATTTAATTTTTGGAATACACACTGCTAATCAGCATCTTTGGTGCGGTAGCAAGCAAGGATGCTGGTATCAAGTCATTTATATTTTAACGAAGACAGTTGCTACTAGCTTTATCTATAGACTGGTAGAATTAATTTGCCGCAGATTGAGCTTCTTGATATATGATTTCTTGGAATTGAATCATATCTTTTTGTGGGTCAGCAATACTCACTTTCACTAATAATTGTTCACCCAAGGTTACAGAACGTCGGAAAGCCATTGGTAACTGCAAGCCCAAATCTTCTAATAAAATTAGAGCCAAGTTACTGTCTTCACGCAACCACATTAAAACTGTGACTGACCAAACTTGCTCAGGATGACGACGGAGATATTCTAAAGCCCAATATCGATTAGTTTGTCTTTCTACCATTGTTACTTCTTGGGTGATGGTAGAAACAGTCATCATCACTTCTTTAAGTTGGTCGGCAGAAAATGGCAGCACTTCACCCCGTAAATGGGCTTTAAGTTGAAAATGGGTGAGTAAATCACTGTAGCGGCGGATGGGGGAAGTGGCTTGGGTATAAGTATCTAATCCTAAACCTGCATGACGGAGAGGTGTGATACTCATTTCACTCTTGGGCATACACCGCCGCATCGCACAAGCACGCACAAATCCGGCTGGAAGTTGAATTAATTCTTCTTCTGGGGGTAATTCTGGCTGGGGCTGACCGCGAAAAGGTAAGGGTATATTGTGAGTCTTGCCGTAACGCGCTGCTACTTCACCAGCAAGAATCATCATTTCTGCTACCAGTTGCCGTGATGAGGAATCATCTAAGATATCAATACTAATATCATCGCCTTTGACTTTAATCATCGCCTCTGGCATGTTGATACTGATGGCTCCTTGGTTGTAACGCCAAGATTTGCGTTTGATTGCCCAATTTGCGATCGCGGCAATTTCTGGTTCTGCTTGCACTCCTAATTCCAGCATCTCATCGACATCTTCATAGGTGAGGCGATAAGTCGGTTTAATCAAACTGGCGTGAATGCTGTAATCTTCTACTGCCCCATTGCTATTTAAAATAATCCCAAAACTCAGGGCGCAACAAATTCTCCCCTGTACCAAACTCATCGGCCCAGTCGCCAAGATTTCTGGGAACATAGGAACCATCCCTGTGGGCAAATAAACCGTACTTCCCCGCTTTCTGGCTTCTAAATCTAAGTCATCCTCTGGTTCTAACCAGCGCGTCGGGTCAGCAATATGTACCCACAATCTTTCTTGACCATCGCTGAGTGATTCCCAACTCAGACCATCATCTATCTCAGTGGTACTTTCATCATCAACTGTGTAAACCTTGAGATGAGTCAAATCCAGGCGATTTGCATCCAAGTCTGTTGTTGGGGAATCCAAACGCTGTTGCGCCACTTCTAACACCTTGCTAGGAAACTGAACAGGAATTGACGAACGACGCAGGAACAAGTTTTCATAGGGACTCCACCAACCCAGGTCTACTAATAATTGAAAAGCTCCTTGGGGGGTTCCAGGCCGCCCCAGCATATTCATCGTTTCTAAGACTGGCGCTGGAGGAGGATACGCCCTAGATAGCGCATCATATTTTACTCCCTCCCGCACAATATCAGCCATTAAAGCTGCGTATTTTTCTAATGCTTCTAGACGATGGCGATCGTGTCTTTGCCATTCTACTGCTTCACCTTTGAGTGCCTGTTCTACACGCACTAAAAATTCTTGCTGTCCCTTGGCTTTGAGGGTTTCTACTTCTATTTGATGTTTACGTTCGGCTACTTGGGCGGTTGTACGCGGTTCATAAGCATCGCCTTTTTGCTTGAAGTAGAGTTTGTCATCTGATAACAAGCAATGGGCTGCATAACAAGGGGCTGGTTCTGATTCCGAAAATAGCAGATTCGCCATTTGCGAGGGGGTGACTGCTTCTCCATCTTCCACCAATAATTCCCAAGCCACTTCTAAGCTAGATGGGTCTAAATATGGCTTGACTTCTTCCTGAAATTTCGGAATCTCCGAGGACTTGTAGGTTTGTCCGTTTACTGTATATGTAATTTGTCTTGGCGCGAGGCTGTGGGATTGACCACGCTCATCTACCACAAACCAACGGGTCTTACCATCTGGACGATCTACCACACCCAGACGGCGATCGCCTTGAACCCTAAATTCAACTAGCGTCCCCTTCTCCACAACTCTCGCACTCTTATAATTTTAGATTTTAGATTTCGGATTTTAGATTATATAATCTTGAATCCCAGAATTTTTATGTAGGAACCAATTTTACACTTTAATTATTCAGATTAGAGATTTTGGACTTAGAAAGACAAAGCTTTTCTTGTTAATCCAAAATCTAAAATCCCAATCTTAAAATTGATTTAGCCTTCAGCGTTGATGAACGGTAACAACGCTACAATCCGCGCCCGTTTAATTGCTAATGTTAAATCTCGCTGTTGCTGACAAGTCAGCCCAGTGATCCGCCGAGGTAGAATTTTGCCTCGTTCGGTAATAAACTTACGCAGTAAATCAACATCCTTGTAATCGATTGGCTCTCCTGGCTTAATTGGAGACAGACGACGACGATAGTAACTCATCTTTACTTGATTTCCTTGTGAACGGTATGTTTGTTGCAGTGGGTACAGAACTTGTTGAGTTCTAAGCGGTTGGTCGTATTACGACGGTTCTTCATGGTGGTATACCGGGACACACCAGGAGAACGCTTGTCTGGATTACTACGACATTCGGTACATTCTAGTGTCACGATAATGCGAGCACCTTTACTCTTAGCCATAATCTTACAAACAGTAAAGCCTGAAGAGAAATTTACACAAATGACTATCTTCGCACATTTCGTTGCAAAGTATCAACTAAACGCTTGATTTTGATATCGAGCGAGTAGCCCCGACGCGATGAAACTATAAAAGTTCTAGCGTAACGGTCATGCAAAGCTTGCCGTAACTGGGGATCGGAGAAAGCTGCACCACAGTCTATTGCCAGAGGAAGTAATAGCAGTATAGCAGTGGGATTTGCTCTCAGGTTGCCAAGGGCGATCGACACCAACAAAGCACCAAAGCCAATTATAGCTTCTCGCTTCACCAGTGCCAGCAACTCTGGAATTCTCCCTACTACTTGCCCATTTTCCACTTCTAGGATTTTCAAGTCAAAAGCCCAGCGTCCTAAACTTTGCCCTCGATTATTAAATACCAGCACTACCCGTAAAATCAGCCAACAAAAGATAAAAACTAAAATCTGGACAAATTGAATACCAAGGCTACTACTCCCAAATAGGGAACTGACTAACCAAGCACCTAAAAAATCCAAACCCAAAGCCAGACCGCGCCGCCAAATCTCAGCTTTGGGATAGTGTTTTTGCGGAATCATTTCAATAGTCATATAAAACAGGTATTTTTATTAGATATGGAAAAATAATCTATGCTTCTATTCTTAATATTAAAGTGATGGCTGGGTGATTGCTTTGCTGAAAAAGCCTGAAATCACGCCTAATAAATATAAAACAGTATGACTGAGGAAAATCAACCAGAAGAGGAAAAGTTTGACCCAGCAACGGATAATAGAGACTGGTCAGCAGCAGCCACAGAATTAGCTTGTTTTGCACTTGCTAGAAGTAAAGGAAAGCGGTTAGTTAAAATTATTAATACTGGAAATGAGCCGTTACCATTTATTTGTATTTTTGAGGATTAGCCAGAATGACATCCACAGGGACAACCGCTAATCAAATCCCCGTTAGCATCATCATTCCGATGCTAAGTGCTATTGATGACCGTGATTATCCGCTTTTTAAAGAATTGGAAAAAACTTTTGTCACTCAGTATGGTGTTGAAGTATGGCAAGATGTTTTTAATTTTCGCGTCTTACCAGCCCTTGACCAGCAATCTAATAAATGGCTACTACAATCATGGTGTAGCAAGGGAATTGTAAGTATTCAGGATATAGCTTGAATATTTTTTAGGTGCATTACCGGAGTCTTTCACCATGTTATCAGTTAGCGATGCAGAAGGAATTATTTTAAATTTGGTACAACCGTTAGATGCGGAACACGATATAGAAATTGTAGATTTATTGGTGGCAAGCGATCGCATTTTGGCAAACCCCATCACCAGTCAGCTAGATTTTCCCCATTGGGATAATTCGGCGATGGATGGTTACGCAGTCCGTTACGCAGATGTGCAGCAAGCTAATACCGAAAAACCAGCTATTTTAGAGATTATCGAAGAAATTCCCGCAGGATATCAACCTAAAACCACAATTCAGCCAGGACAAGCAGCGCGAATTTTTACTGGTGCGGTAATTCCAAGCGGTGCGGATACTGTAGTTATGCAAGAAAGGACAAGCCGCGAAGAAAATCGGGTGTTTATTCAAGTCGCACCCCAACCGCAAGAATTTGTCCGCCGCAAAGCATCTTATTACCAAGCCGGAAATCAACTTTTACCCCCAGGAATTCAGTTAAAAGCGCCGGAAGTTGCTGTTTTAGCAGCAACACAATGTCCCCAAGTCAAAGTTTATCGCCGTCCGAAAGTGGCAATTTTTTCAACTGGTGATGAATTAGTCACACCAAATACACCATTACAACCAGGACAAATTGTCGATTCTAATAATTATGCCCTGGCAACTTTAGTTAAAGAAAGTGGTGCAGAGCCTTTATTATTAGGCATTGTGAAAGATAATCCTGTGGCTTTACAAGAAACCATTGCTTACGCCATAGCGAATGCTGATATTGTGCTTTCTTCTGGTGGGGTTTCTGTTGGTGAATATGATTATGTTGATAAAATTCTGGAAGAATTAGGGGCAGAAATTCATATTCGGGCTGTGGAAATGACACCGGGGAAACCATTAACTGTGGCGAATTTTCCTCAGCAAAATTCAGCAATTTATTTTGGTTTACCAGGAAATCCTGTTTCAGCTTTAGTAACTTTTTGGCGATTTGTGCAACCAGCAATTAAAAAATTAGCTGGACTTGCTGAAGGTTGGGAGGCAAAATTTATTAAGGTGCGATCGCGTGATGAATTACGCGCCAATGGTAAACGCGAGACTTATATTTGGGGAAAATTAAATTTAGTTGCTGGTGTTTATGAATTTCACAAAGCTGGCGGTACTCACAATTCTGGCAATTTAATTAACTTAGCTCAAACCAATGCCTTAGCAGTTTTACCAGTAGGTCAAACCTTAATTGCAGCAGGAGGAGAAGTGCAAGTTTTATTAATTGCTGCGGTTTAACTTACAGCATTTTTCGGCTGAATGCAGTACAAGTTGATAGGAGATAGAGGCTAGAGGCTAGGGGCTAGAGGCTAGATAAATGTCTTTTATTGCGATGAAAAACGCTGTATCAGCTTTGATAACCGCCTTTTTCTCCTTAATACCTGATGCGTGGGTCAACGTAAGCATTAATAATATCAATTAAAATGCTTGCCCCAACAACGATCGCACCAAAGAATACCAAGACACCTTGGACTGTGGGATAATCGCGATCGCTGATTGCTTGATATAAGCGATTAGCTAACCCAGGCCAAGAAAATGTTACTTCCGTTAAAATCGCACCACCCAACAACGAGGCAAAGGTCAACCCTAACACCGTAATTACGGGAATTAAGGCATTTTTTAAAGCATGAGAGACTAAAATTTTATTTTCTGCAATGCCTCTGGCTCTAGCTGCTTCTACATAGTCAGCACGCAGAGTTTGTTTTAAATTCACCCGGACAATACGCTCAAAAATTCCACTTAACAAAATGCCCAAAGTCAAACTTGGTAGGGCAAGATGGTGCAAAGAAGCAAAAAACTGCGTCAAATTCCCACTCAACAAACTATCAAAGGTATATAACCCAGTAATTGGTGATGGTGGCGGTAGTGTCGGCGGAAAACGGTTAGAGTTGGGAAACCAACCCAATTGCACAGAAAAAACTAACTGTAACAGCATTCCCGCCCAAAACATTGGTAAAGCATAAGTAATAATCCCAAATAACCGCCCTCCCACATCAAAATAAGTTCCTGGACGAGAAGCGGAAAGCGTACCTACCAAAATCCCAACAATCAAAGCAACTGCCATACTAAATACAGCTAACTCCACTGTCGCCGGAAAATACTGTCCGATGATGTCCCAAACATTTTGTCCGCGACTGGTTAAAGAAGTTCCTAAATCAAACCGCAGTAAGTTGCCTAAATAATTTAAATACTGCAACCAAATAGGCAAATTTAATCCTAATTGCTTGCGTAATTCTTCCTTTGCTGCTTCTGGCGCTCGTCCACCCAAAATCGCATCAGCAGGGTCTCCGGGTGTCGCTCTTAATAATAAAAATACGATAGTAATGATAGTTAAAAGTTGTAATGGTGCTAGGAGCAACCGCGAAACAATGTAATATTGTAGAGCTTTGGAACGGGACATTTTTATAAAGTCTGAATTATGAAGTCTGAAGTCTGACAGTTAAAGGCGTAAGTGTGAATTATGAAGTCTAAAAGGTGAAAGAGAAGAGATGAAGTGTAAAAGCTAAAGCTTGCATAACCGAAAATGCAATTTGTATTTCACACTTCACACTTCATTCCCTATTTTTTGATTGTTTTATAAATCAAATTCTGAGTAGGGTCAAGCTGCACGTTACTAACACCTTTTTGAGCAAATACATAGTCTTTGTTTTGCCACAGGGGAACGTAAGGTACATCATTAAGTACTTGGGTTTGAATTTGAGCAAATATTTTCTCCCGTGCTGCGGGATTTTGTTCTTTGCGTTGTTGGTCGATGAGTTTATTCATGGTTTCGCTATAGTAAAACGAACCTTGAGTTTGACTACCGCCATCTTCACAACCTTTAGCATCAGACCCTTTTTGACAAGCTAAGAAGGGTTGAACATAGTTATCAGGATCTAAAAAGTCAGGATACCAATCAAGCAATGCTGCGGGATATGAACCTTTAGAAATGTCTTTAAAGAAGGTCGGCCCTTCGACTGTGTTGACTTCTAATTGAACGATACCCTCCATTTTAGTATCAGCCAGTGATTTCAGGGTTTGCGCTGCTAAACTACGAGTCGGTGAACTGGAAGGATACCACAGTGGAATTTTGACAGGATTATCTTTAGAGTAGCCAGCTTTAGTTAATAATTCCTTGGCTTGATCAAATTTACCGTCACCATATTTATCTTTAAATAATGGTTGGGAGACATTGAAAGTAGTCGGAATCATACTGTAAAGTGGATCAGCTTGACCGTATAAAACTCGCTCATTTAATAGTTGACGGTCAATAATTGCTGCGATCGCTTGTCTAACTTCTGGTTTATCTAACGGTTTTTGATTGCGATTCAATACCAGATAACTTACCACACTACCTTGAGCCGTAATCGCTTGCCAATCTCCTTTTTTACCACCTTCCTCTAAGCTGCGAATTTGATCAGGTTGTAGTGATAAATAAGCTACATCTACTGCACCTGTCCGAAAGGCATTAAACAAGTTAACTGGACTGGTTTGAATTTGGACATTAACCCCTTGATTTACTGGTTTTTCTCCCCAATATTTATCAAATACATCCATCCGCAGTGAATCTGTACCATACTGCGCTAATTTATAAGGGCCAGTCCCTACAAATGTGTTGGGTTGAAATTTACCAGCACCCAATTGATATGCTTTGGGTGAAACTGCACAAACTCCCGAAAATGCGAGTAAAGAAGGAAATGCTGCAAAGGGTTTTTTGAGTTTAATTGTTAGCTCATTTTCACCTGTCGCGGTGACTGAAGCTACTGTATCAGCTAATAAAAAAGAAGGTTTACCTTTATTTTCAATAAATCGCTTAATACTAAACTCCATTGCTTTGGCGTTGAAGGGTGTGTCATCGTGAAACACAACTCCTTGGCGTAACGGGATAGTGTAAGTTAAACCGTCTTGGCTGACTTTGGGTAAACTTGTCGCCAGTTGGGGTTTAATTTCTGTGCTACCTGCTTCGTAAGTATAAAGGCGATCGCTCATATTAAACACTAAACCCAAAGATGCCAACTCGTAAGCATCGGCTGGATCTAATGTCCTTGGTTTGGCAGTTGTCCCAATAGTAATACGACCATCACCCCCAGGCGTATTGGTATTACTCGATGGCGTGGTATTTGCTTGTGGTCGCGTACCACAACTAATGACTAAAAATAAACACAGACAGAACAGAGAAACGAATTGAGTCAACCGACCCCATCTTCGTATAGAAAAGGGAAACAAAGTCATACCTTTGAAATTTTTTCAATTAGCGGTCAGTAATCATACTATATGTCTGGCAATAATACCCAATTTTTTATAATTCAGGCAGGCTCAAGTTAGCCAATAATACTGAATTTACCCATAAAAACTAAATCTCAAGGTTTTAGCACGATTGTAGGGGTATGAGGGTGTAAGGGTGTAAGTATTCAAAACCCTTACACCCCATACCCTTTCACCCTCACACCCAATCCCCACAGAAAATTTTGATGCGTAAATCCTACATCAATGTAATTTGATATTACAGATGTTAAAAGCATAATTATTGAACTTATATCAAAAAATGTTACAAAAACTCATTTTGTTGCTTCGGTATTTTAAGGTGATATTTTGAACCATTTGAATTTAAAATTCCAGCAACTTTATAAGACAGTCTGTATATGTGAAAATCCGCAAAATTTCAGATTAAATACTGAAATTTATCAACACCATAAAATTGTCTTAAAAGAATAAGATTTTTTCAAATAAAATTTGTTAAGCTGCTCAATTAGCTCTCATCCTTCGCATTTCAAGTTAGCCTTTTAACTGATGAGAGTGCCTCAGACAAAGCATAATCAGGAATCTTGGCATCATAGCTGGATGAGCCAAGCTGCTTTATTTAAAACATCTACTGAGTCAATTTTGTGGGTGTAGATATCAAAATTTATAGTCAAAATAGCGAGATAAAACCGTGAAATATTTTTTTCTTTCGGAAGGATGGAATATTGGTAGAGTGTGGTCATCTGATGGGTTGTGGCAAATCACCGCATGGCGACGGCAACCAGATATTCAGAGGATGAATATTTGTATAGTAGAAAACAATGAATTACTCTGGCTTTATCGTACAGAAGAAGCAGTTTTAACAATAGAAGTTAAACCCTCAACCTCAGAAATTGCCACTCAAACAATCGGTCAAGTAGTACTTAAGCGTCTAATGAGTGCTGAACAGGTAATTGAACGTCTCAATACAGCCGAAGCCAAGTGTCAGCTACAAAACATCCATTTGGTGACACAGTAATTTAACTGAAAGTATTGCCCAAAAACATTCTCTTTTGAGAGTGGGGTTTAGGGGTGTAAGTGGAATAAATGAGCTAAAATCATGCACCCTTACACCCTGAAGCTCTTACACCCATTCTCAAGAGAGAATTTTTGTGCTTAAGTCCTAGAGAATTACGTAAATGAAATTGTGACGGAGATTTGTGAGAAGATAACACAGATGGAATACCGATCGCATCGATTTACCCGCTTGCAAACAATTCCATCAATAGTTACACTTTTTAAAACATTCTCATTTTTGCATGGCGATCGCGTAGACGACTACAAAGCTGCTGCCAACAAGGTTAGCTCGCTCGATTACCCGAATACCAACCCGGTATTTGCCGAGTTCTATTAGAACCAGGGAGAATTTTATGAAAAAATTCTTGGAGAAGACAAGCGATCGCAACCCCAAAAGGTAAAGCAACCGCAGCGTCTAAGTGTTGCCAAAGCCACACAGTCTGTCTTGTAAAGACTGAGCCGTGGTTAAACTCAGAACCCTGGCAATAAAAAAACTCAGAGAATTCTTTAAAAAAGCGGTCTTCGCCAATTTAAAGAACTCAGTAAATAAATTGCTTTGTAAACATAACTCTTCGAGGAGGAGCGTAGTCGATGGGACTACCTTGGTACCGAGTACATACAGTTGTTCTGAACGATCCAGGGCGGCTGATTTCTGTACACTTGATGCACACAGCCCTGGTGGCAGGCTGGGCTGGTTCAATGGCGTTATATGAACTCGCTATTTATGACCCCAGCGACCCTGTTCTCAACCCCATGTGGCGACAAGGGATGTTCGTGCTGCCCTTCATGGCACGTCTAGGTGTTACCCAATCTTGGGGCGGCTGGAGCGTCACTGGTGGCCCTGCTACCGACCCTGGTTTTTGGTCTTTTGAAGGTGTAGCTGCTGCTCACATCGTACTTTCTGGTTTATTATTCTTAGCCGCAGTTTGGCACTGGGTTTACTGGGATTTGGAACTCTTTAGAGATCCTCGGACTGGTGAACCAGCACTAGACTTGCCAAAAATGTTTGGTATTCACCTGTTCTTATCTGGTTTACTTTGCTTTGGCTTTGGTGCATTCCACCTCACCGGACTTTACGGCCCTGGGATGTGGATCTCTGACGCTTATGGAGTCACAGGTAGCATCCAGCCAGTAGCACCAGAATGGGGGCCAGATGGCTTTAACCCCTTTAACCCTGGTGGTATTGTGGCTCACCACATCGCCGCAGGTGTAGTTGGTATTATTGCTGGTTTATTCCACCTCACAGTTAGACCACCCGAAAGGTTATACAAAGCCCTAAGGATGGGTAACATTGAAACCGTACTTTCCAGCAGTATTGCGGCGGTATTCTTCTCGGCTTTCGTTGTGGCTGGTACCATGTGGTACGGTAGCGCAACCACCCCCATCGAACTGTTTGGCCCTACCCGTTACCAATGGGATCAAGGCTACTTCCGTCAAGAAATTAACCGTCGTGTACAAGCCAGCGTTGCTGGTGGTTCAAGCTTGTCTGAAGCTTGGTCACAAATTCCTGAAAAACTGGCATTCTACGATTACGTTGGTAATAGCCCCGCCAAAGGTGGTTTGTTCCGTACAGGCCCTATGGTTAAGGGTGATGGTATTGCTCAGTCTTGGCAAGGTCACGCAGTATTCACAGATGCTGAAGGTAGAGAACTGACTGTCCGTCGTCTACCTAACTTCTTTGAAACCTTCCCCGTAATTTTGACCGACAGCGATGGTGTTGTCCGTGCTGACATTCCTTTCCGTCGGGCAGAATCTAAATATAGCTTTGAACAAACTGGTGTCACCGTTAGCTTCTATGGTGGTGACTTAGACGGTAAGACCTTCACAGATCCTGCTGATGTGAAGAAATATGCTCGTAAAGCTCAAGGCGGCGAAATCTTTGAATTTGACCGCGAAACCTTGAACTCTGACGGGGTATTCCGTACCAGTCCTAGAGGTTGGTTTACCTTTGGACACGCAGTATTCGCTTTACTGTTCTTCTTCGGTCACTTGTGGCACGGCGCTCGGACAATCTACCGAGACGTATTTGCTGGTGTAGAAGCCGACCTAGAAGAGCAAGTCGAATGGGGTCTGTTCCAGAAAGTGGGTGATAAATCAACCCGCCGTAAGGAAGCCCTCTAATTATTTAGTGCTGAGTAATGAGTAATGAGTTCTGAGTAAAATCCTGAACTTAGCACTCGGAACTCAGCACTCAGAACTTTAAGGAGCTTTTGAAATGGAAAGCGTTGCATACATTTTAATTTTTACTTTGTGCATAGGCGTTCTGTTTTTTGCGATCGCCTTCCGCGAACCTCCCCGCATTGAG
The DNA here is from genome assembly GCF_014698045.1 of Aulosira sp. FACHB-615. GTDB lineage: Bacteria > Cyanobacteriota > Cyanobacteriia > Cyanobacteriales > Nostocaceae > Nostoc_B. Next base: position 228,005 of record NZ_JACJSE010000001.1, on the reverse strand, counting down.
AAAAAAGACGAGTAGTAGGTTACTATTACCAAGCTTTCAACACAAAATATCCGCCGTTAGCTATAACGGCGGATATTTTAATGAATATTTAGAAGGGTATCAGGGTTTTGATCACATACACCCCTTCACCCTCAAACCCTTGATTTCCAAACCCTTGATTTTTAGTTTTGCTGCCTAAATCCTACTTATGGCTGATAGCCAAATGCCATTGTCTATATGATATAATCTTCTATCTGGAAGTTGATATGTGTTAACACTAGCTTTCTACGCTAGGATTAATAAGGGACGTAAGCGTATACTGGTCTTCAGTGGCTTACACAGGCATTATCATTATGTCACAAAACTTTACGGAGACTAGAACCAGGAACAAATCAGCATGGTCAATCAGAACATAACCGCTACAGAAATTGGATTTACTCACGAAGATTTCGCTGCTCTACTTGACAAATACGACTATCACTTTAGCCCTGGAGATATTGTACCAGGAACGGTTTTCAGTATAGAGCCGCGCGGCGCTCTGATTGACATCGGTGCTAAAACAGCAGCATATATCCCCATACAAGAAATGTCTATCAACCGGGTAGATGCCCCGGAAGAAGTTTTACAATCAAACGAAACACGGGAATTTTTCATCCTCACCGATGAAAACGAAGATGGTCAGTTGACCCTTTCGATTCGCCGTATTGAATATATGCGGGCTTGGGAGCGTGTACGTCAGTTGCAAGCTGAAGATGCAACTGTTCGTTCTGGTGTATTTGCGACAAACCGTGGTGGTGCATTAGTACGGATTGAGGGATTACGTGGATTTATCCCTGGTTCCCACATTAGTACCCGCAAACCCAAAGAAGAATTAGTGGGTGAAGAACTCCCCTTGAAGTTCTTAGAAGTAGACGAAGAACGTAACCGCCTAGTTTTATCTCATCGTCGGGCGCTGGTTGAACGTAAGATGAACCGCCTCGAAGTTGGCGAAGTAGTAATTGGTACAGTTCGCGGTATCAAGCCTTACGGTGCTTTCATCGACATCGGTGGTGTCAGTGGCTTGTTACACATCTCGGAAATTTCTCACGAACATATCGATACACCTCACAGTGTGTTCAATGTCAATGATGAAGTGAAAGTGATGATCATTGATTTGGATGCTGAAAGAGGACGGATTTCTCTGTCTACCAAACAGTTAGAACCAGAACCCGGTGATATGATTAAAAACCGTGATTTGGTTTACGATAAAGCTGAAGAAATGGCAGCTAAATATCGTGAGCAACTGTTAGCTAAACAACAAGGTATCACTGCACCTCCGACTGAGGAAGCTGTAGCTGAAGAAGAGATTCCAGCAGCTATTGAAGAAGAAATTCCCGTAGCTATTGAAGAAGAAATTCCCGTAGCTATTGAAGAGTAAGATTAATAGATAATTGCATTCAATTTTGAAAAAAGAGGGATATCCCCTCTTTTTTTATGACATTTTTTAACCGGGGTGAAAAATTTTGGCAACTATTCAATGTAAAAATATTACTTTTGATAATATTCAGGCGATTTTTTTTGACAAAAACGGTACTTTAGAAGACTCAGAAGTTTATTTGCGATCGCTGGGACAAAAAGCAGCCAGAATTATCGATGCTCAATTTCCGGGAATTGGCGAACCTTTATTAATGGCTTACGGTATTGATAGTAATTCCCTCGATCTGGCTGGTTTAATGGCGGTAGGTAGTCGTCGTGAAACTGAAATCGCTACAGCCGCCTATATTGCTGAAACTGGTAGAGGATGGTTTGAATCTCTTAAAATTGCCCGTCAAAGTTTCCAAGAAGCCGAAAAATATCTCGAAGCATCCCCCGCACCCCTGTTACCAGGGAGTTTGGAGTTATTACAGTCTCTATCTGCGGCTGGACTGAAACTGGGGATCATCTCAGCAGCTACTACAGCAAAAATACAAGCCTTTGCCACTCGGTACAATTTGGGTGATTATCTTCAAGCGCAAATTGGTGTGGATGATGGCCCTGGTAAACCAGATCCAACTTTGTTTTTACAAGCTTGTGAAGTGGTAGGAGTAGAACCAAGCGCCGCACTCATGGTTGGCGATGCGGTTGGCGATATGCTTATGGCAAAAAACGCCAAAGCCGCAGGGTGTATTGGGATCACATGGATTGGTCAATCAGATCATGTCCAAGGTGCGGATGTGGTGATTAATCAACTGAGTGAAATTAAAGTTTTAGAGTAAAGTGCTGAGTGCTGAGTGCTGTAAACTGCGATCAACCTTCTTTTAGTAAGCTGATCGAGCATTGAGCGGAGTCGAAATGCGTCTTCTATGTGTATCCACCTACTTATAACTCAATACGGTTCAGTTGAGGTGATGAGAGTTGATTTCTCAATTTCTGCTCTACCTATCAGACAATGAGCAAGATTTGGGGGATTCTCCCCCACGCCCCCGATTGGGGGACGGTTGCGTCCCCCAATCCCCCTCCAAAATCATTTTTTCGTTTTTTGTTGAGTTATCATTCGCTGGTTTTGTTGTAATTGAGTTTTCTTATCTGAACCGTATTGACTTAAAACTCTGATTTGATTTGAACTCCTGCCTGAACCGGGTCGAAATTTGGGGGAAAATGGGTGTTGCGATCGCAGTCTGCCTTGTCTAGCTTTGTACCTTGAAGATTGGCTTGGCGGAGATTGGCTGACATTAATAAAGCACCCCGCAAGTCTGCATCTGTGAGGTCAGCTTGGGAAAGATCGGAATAACTCAGGTCACTTCCCCGAAGATTTGCGCCTCGTAGATTAGCTGTACTTAAGTCCGCGTAACTCAAGTCAGACCCTTTGAGATTAACACCTTGTAAGTCAGCATCAGCAAGTTCCGCCCTCTCAAAATCCCGTTGTCCCTCAGCATACTTTTCTAAAAGAGTAGCCACCGCATTAATTGGCTGTTGATAATTGACTTCAGACATAAAACAGCCTCAAAGATTGTTGATTCAAATTCATCATAAAACTGCTGATGCCAAAAATCACCAGAGGAATTGCATCAATTTATCAAATTATAGTAATAGTAATTTACAAGAATATTCTCTATCCTCACAAGTTCCTCAAATTTTTTTTATAAGTTCAAAAATAAACAATCATCGCCTTTCCTCATCTGTTGAGGTGCAAATTTATCTGTGTCCATCCGCATTCCTCTGCGGTTAGTTTTTTATTTTCATCACATTGTAAATTGACAAATTTATCATTAATTTTGAGTGCATTAAAGCAAACGAAAAAAATGAATGCAACCGTCATGGTGATTGGTTATGGTAATGACTTGCGGAGTGATGATGGCATTGGTCAAAGAATTGCTGATGAAATTGCCTCTTGGCATTTATCGGCGGTGAAATCCTTAGCAGTCCACCAACTGACACCCGAATTAGCTGATGCTTTAGCAAATGCAGAATTAGCAATTTTTGTGGATGCTTATGTACCTTCAGAATCTTTTGATGTCCAGGTACAATCGCTTTCACCTGCTGTTGATCATCCGATCGCCGGACATACCGCCGATCCCCAATCACTGTTAGCCTTGACTAGAACTCTTTACGGCCATTGTCCGCCTGCTTTGTGGGTGACAGTTCCCGCAGTTAACTTTGAATTTGGCGATCGCTTTTCAGAAGTCACCGAAACCGGCAAAGCGATCGCCCTCGGCAAAATTATGCAAATCTTAGACAAGTTTAAAAATTTCTGGATGAAATGAACCAGATGTGGAACTCAAGCATAGACTGAAAGCAAAATGTCTAATATGGACAGGGAATAGGGAATAGGAAAGAAGCTTTGTCTAAATGTAATGACTTTTTACCACATCAAATCATACTCCCATACCAAAATTGCTTTCAAGAATACTATTCCCACTCACCACTCCCTACTCCCTACTCCCACCCCAATTTACTTACAACTCAGCACTCAGCACTCTCAAGGAGGATTAATGCAGAAATCTCTCAAGCCCACAAGCGATCGCGCCTTTGATATCTTGCAGGCAGAGAAGCTTAATCCCCTTGATGCCATCTTTGCACCCAAAACTGTAGCAGTGATTGGTGCTAGTGAAACACCAGGGAGTGTGGGACGCACTCTCTTGTGGAATTTAATTACAAATCCCTTTGGTGGGACTGTGTTTCCCGTCAATCCCAAACGCCATAGTGTATTGGGAATCAAAGCCTATCCGAAAATTGCCGATATCCCCGAAGCTGTAGATTTAGCGGTCATTGCTACACCAGCACCAACAGTTCCGGGGATTATTGCTGAATGTGTTGCTGCTGGGGTAAAAAGTGCGATCGTCATTTCTGCTGGTTTTAAAGAAGCTGGTGCGGCTGGTATCGCTTTAGAACAGCAAATTCTCGCCCAAGCCCGTCGCGGTAACATTCGCATCATCGGCCCGAACTGCTTAGGCGTGATGAGTCCCCTGAGTGGGTTAAATGCTACCTTTGCCAGTGCAATGGCGCGTCCGGGCAATGTTGGCTTTATTAGTCAAAGTGGGGCTTTATGTACGGCGATTCTAGATTGGAGTTTTCAAGAAAACGTCGGTTTTAGTGCCTTCGTGTCCATCGGTTCGATGTTGGATGTGGGCTGGGGTGACTTGATTTACTATCTCGGTGATGACCCCCGCACCAAAAGTATTGTGATTTACATGGAATCTATTGGGGATGCGCGGTCTTTTATTTCTGCGGCGCGAGAAGTTGCCCTCACCAAACCGATTATTGTGATTAAAGCGGGACGCACAGAAGCAGCCGCCAAAGCCGCAGCATCTCATACAGGGGCTTTAGCTGGGAGTGATGCGGTATTAGATGCAGCTTTCCGACGTTGTGGGGTGTTGCGGGTGAATAGTATTTCTGACTTATTTGATGTGGCGGAAGTGTTGGCAAAACAGCCACGTCCCAAGGGGCCAAGGTTGACCATTTTAACGAATGCAGGCGGGCCAGGAGTTTTGGCGACCGATGCGTTGATTGAAGCAGGTGGGGAATTGGCGACAATTTCACCAGATGCGATCGCAGCTTTTGATAAAATACTCCCGACTCATTGGAGTCATAACAACCCGATTGATATTTTGGGGGATGCTGACCCCCAACGTTATACCCAAGCTTTAGAAATAGCAGCCACAGATCCTAATAGTGACGGCTTGTTGGTTATTCTCACACCCCAAGCCATGACCGACCCCACCCAAACTGCGGAACAATTGAAACCCTACGCCCAAATTCCTGGTAAACCAATTCTTGCCAGTTGGATGGGTGGTGCAGAAGTCACCGCCGGCGAAACAATTTTAAACCGTCAATCTATTCCGACTTATCGCTATCCAGATACAGCAACCCGCATATTTAGTTATATGTGGCAATCTAGCTATAACCTGCGGGGTATCTATGAAACTCCCGTTTTACCCACAGTTGATCCCCAATCAGGGATACCAGACCGCAACTTAGTTGCAAAAATTATCGCCTCTGCGCGTCAAGATGGGCGAACCATTCTCACCGAGTTTGAATCAAAGCAAATATTAGCAGCTTACGGCATCCCTGTTGTAGAAACCTGCGTAGCGACAAGTGAAGATGAGGCGGTGAAATGTGCTGAAAGTATTGGTTATCCCGTAGTTGTCAAACTGTATTCTCATGTAATTACCCATAAAACCGATGTCGGCGGTGTGCAGTTAAATCTGCGGGATGCAGAAGCAGTTAGACAAGCCTATCGCACCATCAAATCCTCCGTTGAAGAAAAAATAGCCAAAGACCCCCACTACTCAGCACTCAGCACTCAGCACTCAGCACTTTTTTTAGGCGTAACAGTACAGCCAATGGTGAAAACCGATGGTTACGAATTGATTATTGGTAGTAGCCTTGATCCCCAATTCGGGCCAGTGTTGTTGTTTGGTGCAGGGGGACAGCTAGTAGAAGTATTTCAGGATCGAGCGATCGCCCTACCTCCCCTAAACACAACTTTAGCCCGCCGGATGATGGAACACACCAAAATTTACAAAGCCCTCAAAGGCGTGCGGGGAAGGCAAAGTGTAGATATGGCAGCCCTAGAACAATTGATGGTTGCATTTAGCCAACTGGTAGTAGAACAACCTTGGATTAAAGAAATTGACATCAACCCCTTGCTGGCTTCGCCAATGGCAAGAAATGGAAATAATTCTCCCCTACTCCCTACTCCCCACTCCCCACTCCCTTTATTAATCGCTTTAGATGGCCGTGTTCTCCTCCAACCACCAGATATTACAGAAGAACAACTACCCAAATTAGCCATTCGTCCCTATCCCACCCAATACATCGACAACTGGACAACGAAAAATGGGATGTCAGTTACCATCCGTCCCATTCGTCCAGAAGATGAGCCGTTAATGGTACAGTTTCACCAAACCCTTTCCGAAGAAAGCGTTTATTTTCGGTACTTTCATCTGATTAAATTGAGTAAACGCATCACTCACGAACGCCTCACCCGGATTTGCTTTATTGATTATGACCGGGAAATGGCACTGGTAGCAGAACATCAAGACCCCGAAACCGGAATGCGGCAAATTTTAGCAGTTGGGCGATTGAGTAAACTGCACGGTACAGATGCGGCGGAATTTGCGATGATTGTGAGCGATCGCTATCAGTGTCAAGGTTTAGGTACAGAACTTGTTAGGCGCTTACTGCAAGTTGGTCGTCAAGAACACATCGGTCGAGTTACAGCCAATATCCTATCTGATAATTACGGAATGCAGCGAGTTTGTGAAAAATTAGGCTTTCATCTGCAACCCACCAGCGACCCCACTGTGATGCAAGCGGAAATTGCTTTGTGAACATACTTTGATGTTAAGCTGAACAGACAGTTTTAATTTGACCGAAACGGCGATCGCGTTTTTGGTAACTTAACAAAGCTTGATGAAATGCTTCGCGGTCAAAATCAGGCCAGAGAACATCAGTAAAGTACATTTCTGTATAGGCCATTTGCCACAACAAAAAATTACTCAACCGCATTTCTGCACTAGTCCGAATTAGTAAATCTGGTGCTGGTGTAGCTGCGGTGTAAAGATATTGTTCTACAAGGTTTTCATTAATTGCGTCTAGGCTGATTTCACCTTGTTGCACCAATTGGGCTATGTGGTGACAGGCTTGAGTAATTTCGTGACGACTACCATAATTCACTGCCACATTAAAATGAATAACTTGGTTATTCATTGTTTCTGTCATTGAACGTTGCATTTCGGCTTGCAGAGATACAGGCAAAACTGATAAATCACCAATAAAAGAAATTTTCACCCCTTCTTGCTGCATCTGGGCTAACTCGCTGCGGAGAAAGCGTTCAAATAAAAGCATCAGAAAATCTACTTCTTCAATGGGACGTTGCCAATTTTCTGTAGAGAATGCGTAGGCTGTGAGAACTTTGATTCCCCAATCTTTACAACAGCGTAATAGTTGTTTGAGAGTTATTGCACCTTGGCGATGTCCAGCGATGCGCGGTAGTCCGCGACTAGTCGCCCATCTACCATTCCCATCCATAATTACAGCGATATGTTGGGGGATTTTTTCGGGGTTGAGGTCTAAAGGTAGGGATTTCATGATGGTTTTGCTAAATAAAAGGAGAGTTTCAAGATGCCAATATGTTTTGTAAATACTCTGGAGTCAGGCTGTTGTGCCACTTCCAGAGACGGTGCATCGTATAGGAGAAGGTGAAGAGTAGGGTGGCTTTATTGGTGGGTGTCCAGGCGTTCCAGTTGAGTGTATTCATCATCCGGCGTAGAGTACGCATCAAGTTATTGCGTTCGTAGCTTTGCGAACGGGTTTTGATGAGGGTTGTGGTGATGCGGATGAATCCTGTATCGGGAAAAGTCCAGACTCCGAAGCCCCAAAATTTAGTCATGTGGTTGATTTCATCCTTGGCGAGTTCTTCCAGCACATCTTGGAGTGCGCCTGTTGTGTGAGCCATCAACCACAAGTAAAGACAAGTTGCACCATATTCTGTAGCGACGCGGTGTAAGCCGTGGCGATATAAATCTTCGTGCGGATCATCTGTAGGGATATAGCCTCTAACGATGCGGTGTTTGGGGATGATTTTTTCACCTGTTAATTGGGTGTAAACCTTGATTAATGCGGGTGTATGTTGGCGTTCTTCTTTTTCCCACAGGCCAATTTCTTGCAGTTCACCAGTTTCATTGACTGTTCCACCCACAAACCGCCCCATCTGGGGATGTAATTTCTCTAAATATTGGCGACTGGTTTGGGTATAACCGCGAATTGGTGCTTCTGTATCCATTGCACCTATCAAAATGGATAAAAATACTTCTGGTTTGATGCCAATAATTTGACTATGGTTAATAGCTTGCCAGTCAATTGGCTTCCAAGGACGCGCTTGGGGATGAGTAAATTGTCTGGGTAAATCTTCTAAGCGTTCCTGTAGCTGTTCGTCCGCTACATAGTTATCTATCAGTGAAGCAAGACGCTGCTGTATTTGCCAATAGTTAGGCACAGTATAGCTTTTGCCAGCCAAATCTGCTGCTAATGGGCTGGTAGTCTGAACCATATTATGATGTTTTCAACTCTACGCCCAATAGCCTAAGCGATCGCACTTTATTTTGTCAGTCGGCTAAAGTCGGGTTAAAAGTCGGACGGCTGAGTAATGAGTGATGAGTAATAAGTAGTGAGTAATGAGTGATGAGTAAATAGGGATTACACAAAATTATGAAAAAATCTACCGCAAAGTTCTCGGTGCGTTACGGCTTACGCCTAACACACCCTACTGGACTCATAACTCATTACTTCTATTTCAGCATTGCTGAAACAACTCTCCAAGTGTTTTCACACTCCCATCTGGTTTAGCAATAATCTCTACAATCTTATTGCGGGCGGCTGGTTCAAAGAGTGCTGCAACCGAAACTTGGGCAACTTTTTGGCGCGGAATACTACCATCGAATAATGTATCTGCGCTCTGCATCACGATAGCATCAGTATTATCTTCGTTTTTTAAACCGCCAGGTCGCACAATGGTATAGGTAAGACCACTTTTTTGAATGTATTCCTCGGCTTGCTTTTTCCAAACTAAAATCAACCAGAACAAATTTAAAGGATGGAATAGCAGAGATGTACACAAGGAAGAAACTAAAACAAAATGTTCAATTCCCTTGGCTTTAGCAGCATCTACTAAATTTTTTGTACCTTCAAAATCTACTTTATATGGCCCAGTTGGATCAAAACTTGGTTTTGCCCCAGTCGCACACAGCAATACAGTACTATCTCCTAAAGCACCCGCGAGACTATCTGCTTGCAACACATCACCAGCCACTAACTCCACATCAGGAGGCAAAATTGCTTTAGCTGTCTGGATATCCCGTACAAACGCCCGTACAGGAATGTTACGCGCTACTAACTCTTGGACAATGCGACGACCTGTTTCACCTGTAGCCCCAGCAACAAAAGCTTTCATAAAAACAATACCTTAAAAAACTAGTATGTGATTTATCCGTATTTTAGTAATTTCATAAAGTTTATGACAGAATGTTAAAGTTTCAGCCAAAATAGAATTTTGCCTACGAAATCACCCAAGTCACCTGGGAATCATAAACCTAGCCAAACGCCATCTCAGAGGGGAATGCTTGATGCTTTCAACAAACGGCGAATATCAGTCCTTAGATATAAAAGAAACTGTTTTACCTGTAGAAGCCAACTTAGTAGAAACTGATCATGTAGTTTCAGATACAAATTTTGACCATCAAACCCGATTTTGTGGTTGCTACAGCGATTACATGGAGATGTATGCTCCAGTAGATCAAGTTGCGGAATATCTCAATGCTCATTCGTCGTGGTTTGTACGTTGTGCTGAACCAATGAAGGTACAACCACTAGGAGAAAACGGCTATGCTTTAATTATTGGTCGTTTTGGCTCTTTTGGTTATGAAGTGGAGCCGAAAGTTGGTTTAGAACTTTTACCACCAGAAGAAGGAATATATCGCATTCGGACGATCCCCATTCCTGACTATCAAGCACCTGGTTACGATGTAGATTATCGAGCATCAATGCAATTAAAAGAGTATCCCAATGATGATACGGCGATTTCCAGTACGGTGACGCGGGTTGAATGGGATTTAGATTTAAAGGTTTATCTTCACTTTCCCAGATTTATCCAACGATTGCCCCAGTCTCTCATCCAATCTACAGGCGATCGCTTACTAAATCAAATTGTTCGGCAAGTCTCTCGCCGCTTAACCCGCAAAGTTCAAGAAGACTTTCATCAGTCTTTGGGCATACCTTTTCCTGCTAATTCTAAAAAGAAGCGTTGAATCAACTAAAGTCTGAAGTATGAATTATGAAGTCTGAAAAAATAATTTTAGACTTCATAATTCATTTGACTGTTAACTAAGCATTACTCAAAATTCTTTGTACAATCTGCACGCCAGTAATAGCCTGCCAAGTAAATAGACCTAAAATCGCAAAATTTAACAATATATGCGTGATTCTTGCCCAATTTGCGCCTTTTTGCATAAAAGGAGAGAGGGAAGCAGAAAACGCTACTAAACTAGTCATTCCTAGCCCCGCCAGTAAGTGCGGCCCGACAAATAACTTGCCGTTGTTAATATAGGTAACAGCCATCCCACCAACTGCACCAGCTACCATCAAAGCTAAGATGATAGACCCCATTTGGTAGTGTTTGATGTTAAATTTGCCTTTAATCAGTTCTTTCTTTTCTTCACCTTGAGCGTTTCTGGTACGCTGTACTTGCAATCCCAAATAAGCAGCATAAAGTGAAAGCGCCAAAAGTACCCACATGATTAGCGGGTGGAAAAAGTTAAGCCAGTATTTCACCACGGGAGACAGTTCCAGACTCATTGTGTTCTCGCTCAATTCTTAAATCTTAATAAAAATTAGCACAAGTCTAAGGGTAATTCGTAATTCGGAGTTCGTAATTTGTAATTAATTAGGCGTGATGGACTGGGTACATTATCCCGCGAAGAAATAAATTTCTTCGCCAATAGCTAAAGTCAGATTTATCTGACTAGGACAGTATTTCAGTCCGTTTCAACGGACTTGTGCTATGAGACTGAGAATTTATTCTCAGGCGGGATATGGGGTAGATGTAGATTCTCAATACCAGCCTATTGCAAAAGTACTTAAAGAATTTCAAACTATAGATGATAAAACCGCCTGGGCAGGATTTGATTCATGACGGAAAACAACGATGTCTTGCTGCTGAAGGCTGCGAAAAGTGGAGATATCAAGCGGCTGAGTGAGATTTTAGCGGCTGGTGTCAATATAGATGCGTGCGATCGCGATGGGACGACGGCATTAATGTATGCTGCTAATTTAGGCTACACCGAAATTGTGCGATCGCTTTTAGATGCCGGGGCAAATATCAACTTACCCAGAAAACGCTATGGTTTAACAGCGTTGATGTTGGCTGCAAGTAATAAACAAACAGATATTGTGCAGCTTTTAATATCTAGAGGTGCTGATGTTAATGCTATCAACGAAGATGGCAGCACCGCCTTAATGGCAGCTGCACTCAAAGGTTATATAGAAATAGTCCAAATATTACTCGCTGCTGGCGCGAAGGTAAATATTGCTGATAAAGATGATGACACTGCTTTGAAATTGGCAGTCAAACAAGGACACCTCGCGGTTGTGCAACTCGCATCACAAAATGATGCAGATGTAAATATTCAAGATGAAGATGGCGAAACACTGTTGATGATTGCGGCGGATGTGGGAAATTTAGGAATTGTCCAAGCATTGTTAGCGGCTGGCGCAGATGTTAACTTACAAAACAGCGATGGTGGTACAGCATTATTAGCGGCGGCGGCGGCTGGTAATAGTGCGATCGCTTCTGCTTTACTAGAAAAAGATGCCCAAGTGAATCTGCAAGACAAAGACGGTGAAACAGCATTACATATTGCCGTTGTGGAAGGACATCTTGAGGTAGTGCAAGTTTTACTAAGCCACGGTGCAAATGTCCAACTGAGAAATAACTTAGGCGACACACCCATATTAGTCTCTGTATTGCAAGGACACAGCCAAATTCTCGAAGCCTTGCTGCGTTCTAGTGCAAACTCATATCGAGAATTAGAAATTCCTTTAATGGCCGCCATATCCTTGGGACACACCAAAACAGTCAAAGTATTATTAGACTATGGCGCTAATCCCAATACTTTAGGGAATGATAGCCAGACAGCATTACTCAAAGCTGCTAAACGCAATGACATAGAAATCATTCAACTGTTAGTAGCCAAAGGCGCAAATGTCAATTTTCAAGACATAGCCGGAGCCACAGCATTAATGTGGGCTGCCTCTGGAGGCTACACTAAAACTGTGCAGATATTACTCCAAGCTGGTGCAAACCCCAATTTAAAAAATCGTGGTGGTTATACAGCTTTGATGCTGGCAGAATTTAACGGCTATCAAGATATCGTCAAACTTTTGCAAACAGCCGACGCACAGGAATAATTTTGTGTCTGGTGAACACTATTTTGATCAAGGTTGGGTGGAGGAACGCAAACCGACATAACTGATAAACGCTATATTTTTAATTTGAATTGGGTATTGTAGGAACGATAATGGGTTTTGATTTATCTTTGTGTAGTTGATTCTCGGCTTGATTACGTGCAGCGATCGCTTCTTGATAATCTGGTTTATATTTAATAGCTTGATTATAAGATGCGATCGCTTCTGGATAGCGGTTTAAATTGAGTAAGGCATTGCCTCGGCTGTACCAACTTTCGTAATGTTTGGGATTGTAGCGTAATGCTCGATTATAAGCTGCGATCGCTTCTGGATATTGCTGCAAATTGTATTGAGAATTACCCAAGCTGTACCACAGTTGCTCATCGTTGCGTTTAATACTGGCGGCTTTATTATATGCTGTGATGGCTTCTTGATAGCGTTGTAATTGATGTTTCGACCACCCAAGATTATACCATGCTTGGTAATTATCTGGGTCATTTTTAATGACTTGATTAAATGATTCTACGGCTTCTGCATAGCGGCGTAAGGTAATCAAAACGTTACCTCTAGATAACCAAGCTGGATAATAACTGGGCTGATATTGTACTGCTTTATCATAAGCTGTAAAAGCGTCTTCGTAGCGGTTTAAATTTACCAAAGCATTGCCACGATTATACCATGCTTGGTAATAATCAGATTTAATTTCTAAGGCTTTGTCGTACGCTGCGATCGCTTCCTCGTAATTTTTTAAATTTTGCCATGCCAAGCCTTTACTATACCAAGCTTCGACATAATCAGATTTTAAATCTATGGCTTTATCGTAAGCTTTAATTGCGTTATCGTATTGCTTTAATTCGCTAAATACTTCACCCTTCGCATTCCAAATTTCTGGGTAATCATCATGGAGTTGTAAAGCTTTATCAAAAGCTGCGATCGCTTCAGGAAATCGTTGTAATTTTTGTAAGGTAAAACCTCTACCACTCCAAGCATCTAGATAATCTGGCTGAATTTGAATTGCTTTTTCATAAGCCGCCAAAGCAGCATCATATTGTTTTAATTTAAATAATGTCTTACCCTGTCCATTCCAGCCTTGAGCATAATCCGGTCTAATTTCTACTGCTTGTTTATAGGCAGATAAAGCATCTTGATAGCGTTGCAATTCAAATAGTGTATTTCCTTGTTTGGATAATTCTACAGCATTGTTAGCATTAATTCTATTAACCACAAATAAAGCAGCTATCCCAGTGATAGTTAAAAGAAAAATCGCCCACAATAACTTGATCAATAAATTTTTACTATGCTTTTTCAGGTTGAGATTTTTTTGTAAAATTCCTGGAGATATATTGATGGTTTGCTTTTCCGGCTGAATAAGATTTTTTAAAGCTGCTAATGCTATTGTTGCTGAAGCATAACGTTGCCGAAAATCATAACAAACCATTTTATTTAAAAATCGCGCCAAATCTGGCGAAACCTGCACTTTGTTTTCCCAGATAATTTCATTCGTTTCAGCATCTTTTTCTAACTCTTCAGCAGGTATTCCCGTCAAAGCTTGAATAGCAATTACACCCACAGCATAGATATCACTGCTAAATTTTGGTGTACCTTGGGCTTGTTCGCTAGGGAGATAACCAGGAGTACCAATAGCAACGGTAGCCTTTGTTTGTCCTTCGGGCGTTACTACTTGGGTCGTAATTTGTTTGACAGCCCCAAAATCAATTAAAATCAATTTGCTATCAGCGTCCCGGCGGAGTAAATTCCGGGGATTGATATCACGATGAATGACATTTTGTTGATGAACAAATTCTAAGATTTCGAGTATTTCTTGTAAGAGTAAGATAACTTGGTCTTGACTCAGAGTTTTTCCGGCAACTAACTCTTTACTTAAATCATGACCGGGGATAAATTCTTGAACAAGATAGAATTCGGCATTTTCTTCAAAATAAGCTAACAGTTGAGGAATGCGATCGTATATGCCTAGTTTATACAGAACTTGCGCTTCTGTATCAAATAACCGCCTAGCTATCTCTAAGGTGGCTGCATTGCTAACTTGGGGTTTGAGTTGTTTGACAACACATTGTGGTGAACCAGGAAGTTGAGTATCACAAGCTACAAAAGTTTCACCAAATCCTCCACCTCCCAAATAGCTAATAATTTGGTATCTTCCCACAAGTGTGTTTCCCAACATTTTTGTTTGCCTAGCTAAATGCAACGCAGTCTGATTCCAATATTGCCACAGGGAAAAGTGTGAAGTGTGAAGTATGAAGCATGAAATTTTGTCTTGTGGCTAAGTACAGGAGAAAAAATCAGAGATTCTCAAAAAAACTATCGATTTGGATAAGTTGTGGGAGATTTTAATCGCTAAACATTTGGACTGCATAAATTTGGCCATTTTTGCCAACAGCTATACCATAGCCAAATTTTTTATATTCACGTCGCAGGAGATTTTGGCGGTGACTATTGCTGTACATCCAACCGCGTTGAAAATCTTCGACTTTACCGTAAGTGAAACCTAAGCCTTGCACACTATCTTTGATAATATTTTCGCCCACTGCCACACGTCGATTACCGCCAACTTGAATGTAGCGATCGCGGGGATTTTTCCCATCTAAAGAAATATGATTAAAATACTGCCGCTCTAGCATATCTTGGGCGTGGAATTGTGCGGCGAGTGACAGTAAAGAATCTGCCGTTAAAGGTTTTAACTTATTTAAAGTGCGATCGCGATTGACTAATTCTAAAGCAAACTTTCTTAACTCTGGCTCAGAACGCAACTGTTCCGCATTCCAAATGGTAACTTGCGGTCGGCCGATTTTCCAATCAGCACCACCATTACCGTTATACAGACCTTGTTTGAGTAGTCCAAAGGGAGAAAGTTCTGTCCAAAAATAATTAATATCGATTGGATCTCCCCGCAAAGCCTGACGAATAAAATAGGTAGTTGGTCTAAATGCCAAAATCAGCATCAATAGAACAACGTATTTCCACCAAACGTTGACTTTGCGTTTTGTATCCATTGCCTTGATTTAAAATGAGCGACGCACAAACTACTTAAACAGTTTTACACATACCTATTAACCAATTAAGTAACAATTTAGCACTGATGATTGCGTGATAGCGATCGCAGTATCAAGGAGGTAGGAGAAAATCGCCATATTCAGGGATTGAACCCTGAGCGCAGTCGTTCGCGTTAGCGTCTCCGACAGGAGAAGGGTTCACCAGGACACAGATTTCCAAGTTAATCCCAGAATTCACCCAAAGCCGCCAATTGGTCACGGTATTCAATCCGAATGACCCAATCTTCAGGCCATGCAGCCATTCCTAAATATGCTCCAGCAAAAGCACCTGCTAAACAAGCAATTGAGTCAGAGTCGCCTGCGGTGAGTGCAGCACGTCGTACTGCGGCTAACGGTGCTTCTGGAAAAAACAAAAAGCATAATAAACCTGTAGCAAAAGCTTCCTCAGCTACCCAGCCTTCGCCTATAGCCAAACAGGGGTCAATATCGCGCTTGGGGTTGACTAATGCTGCATCCAGACGGTCAAGCACTGCTAAACACTCATCCCAACCACGACTAATAAATTCTGTTGGTGTATTAATGCCTGGACGCTGCCATAAATTCCCCAGCCAATCAGCATGATAAACTGAACGCTGACTTAAGGCATAGTTGCGAAGATAAGCAGAACATTCTTGCGGTTCACCGCCCTTGACAAGATAAGTAATTGCTGCTGCGGTTAAATCAGAAGCTGCCAAGGCAGTTGGATGACCATGCGTTAATGCGGCTTGAAATTGAGCCACCGCCGCGCGGACTGTATCATCTGTGGGTAATAAACCTACAGGCACAACACGCATATTCGCACCACAGCCTTTAGAATTTGGCCTAGTTGCTTGCTGCCAAGGTAAACCTGCTTCCAAATATTCACAAGCCTGTAAGCAAGTCATTCCCGGAGCGCGATTATTGTCGGGACTGTGTAACCACTCCACAAAAGTACGTCTAAGAACAGGTTCCAAATTAGCTAAACTCAAGTTTGCAGCATCAACCTCAACTAAAGCTTGTGCCACTGCCAATGTCATTTGTGTGTCATCGGTGACGCGTACAGGATTACCCACAATTTCTTGCGGCCCATTTGGCGGAAAGCGACGACGAATTTCTTCCACACTTAAAAATTCTGTAGCAGCACCCAAAGCATCACCACAGGCAAGCCCAAATAAACATCCAGAGGCACGACGCATAACTAACATTTTTTAATTACATTTTTAATACATAAACCCTACAAAATCTACCCTTACCTAAGTTAAAAATTCAGCACCAAATTTGTCTGTTTCAACTGGGTGTAAGGGTTTAAAGGGGTGAGCGTATAAGTTTTTTGAACACTTACACTCTTTTTCCAACCTTTGATTTTATTTTCTTAGGTAACTCCTATAAGTATCCGCATTTTGACTGAATTTATTAGCCCAGGAATCCTTTTATAGCTCACTAATTCTCTGTATCTCTGGAGTTAATGTTGTTTAAAGACGGCAAACACCACATGGTGATTACGGTTCACCCTAATTACTCAATGTATTAATTCTCATAAATTAGACGAAGTGAAAGCAAATTAATCCATGAACCAACTAGACAAAACTTTAAAATTAACCGTCCCAAAGCAGGTTCGGGAAACCACCCTTCATGGACTGGCTATACAAGCTCAGTATATATATCAGCAGAAATTGGGGCTATAACCCCAACACAATCGAGCTAAAGGTCATCAATGCTGAAGTAACTGCTTTCATAAAATCAGTTGGTTCAAGATTTAGTCCTTATATTCCCATTCATTCATTTGTAGTTATACGGAGCCAGCACCTAACATGGCAAAAGTAGTTGGAATTGACTTAGGAACAACTAACTCCTGCGTGGCAGTGATGGAAGGTGGTAAACCCACGGTTATTGCTAACGCAGAAGGTTTTCGCACAACACCATCAGTAGTAGCATTTGCGAAAAATGGCGACACCTTGGTAGGACAAATTGCCAAGCGCCAAGCGGTGATGAACCCCGAAAACACTTTTTACTCAGTTAAGCGGTTCATTGGTCGCCGCTTTGACGAAGTTACTAACGAAGCTACAGAAGTTTCTTATAAAGTGTTGAGCAGTGGCGGTAACGTCAAGCTAGACTCTCCCGGCGCTGGTAAACAATTCGCTCCCGAAGAAATTTCCGCGAAAGTTCTGCGTAAACTCGTTGAAGACGCAAGCAAATATCTGGGTGAAACTGTTACCCAAGCTGTAATCACTGTTCCTGCTTACTTCAACGACTCTCAACGCCAAGCTACCAAAGACGCTGGTAAAATCGCTGGTATTGAAGTACTGCGGATTATTAACGAACCTACCGCCGCTTCTTTGGCTTACGGCTTTGATAAGAAGAGCAACGAAACTATCCTGGTATTTGACTTGGGTGGTGGTACATTCGACGTATCCGTCCTAGAAGTCGGCGACGGTGTATTTGAAGTATTAGCAACCTCTGGTGATACTCACCTTGGTGGTGACGACTTCGATAAGAAAATTGTGGATTTCTTAGCAGAACAGTTCCGCAAAGACGAAGGTATTGACCTCCGCAAAGACAGACAAGCACTGCAACGTTTAACTGAAGCTGCTGAAAAAGCCAAAATTGAACTTTCCAGCGTGACTCAAGCGGAAATTAACTTACCGTTCATCACCGCTACCCAGGACGGGCCAAAGCACCTGGATACGACGCTGACTCGCGCTAAGTTTGAAGAACTTTGTGCTGACTTGATTGACCGTTGCCGTATTCCTGTAGAGAATGCGCTCCGCGATGCTAAGTTAAGCAAAAATGACATCGATGAAGTTGTCCTCGTTGGTGGTTCTACCCGTATCCCCGCAGTCCAAGAATTGGTAAAACGAGCTTTGGGTAAAGACCCTAACCAAAGCGTTAACCCTGATGAAGTGGTAGCTGTTGGTGCTGCGATTCAAGGAGGTGTATTGGGTGGTGAAGTTACAGGTATCTTGTTGTTAGACGTAACACCATTGTCCTTGGGTGTAGAAACCTTGGGTGGTGTAATGACCAAGATTATTCCCCGCAACACCACAATTCCTACCAAGAAATCAGAAGTATTCTCTACTGCTGTTGATGGTCAAACCAACGTAGAAATTCACGTCCTCCAAGGTGAACGGGAATTTGCTAACGACAACAAGAGTTTGGGAACTTTCCGCCTTGATGGTATTCCTCCCGCACCCCGTGGTGTACCTCAAATCGAAGTTGTATTCGATATTGACGCTAACGGTATCCTCAACGTTACCGCTAAGGACAAAGGTACTGGTAAAGAACAGTCCATCAGCATTACTGGTGCTTCTACCTTAGATAAGTCTGACGTTGACCGGATGGTGCGCGAAGCAGAACAAAACGCTTCTGCTGACAAAGACCGTCGTGAGAAAATTGACCGCAAGAACCAAGCTGACTCTTTAGCATACCAAGCTGAAAAGCAACTGCAAGAATTAGGTGATAAAGTTCCTGCTGCTGATAAAGCCAAGGTTGAAGGTTTGGTGAGAGACCTGCGGGAAGCTGTTGCGAAAGAAGATGATGAGCAAATCACCAAGCTGATGCCAGAATTGCAACAAGCACTGTTCGCAGTTGGTAGCAATATCTATCAACAAGCTGGTGGTGCTGCGCCTGGTGCTGAACCTCAAGATGGCGGTACTTCTAGTTCTTCCGGTGGTGGTGATGATGTAATTGATGCAGATTTCACTGAAAGCAAATAATTCTCCCAATATAGTAGGGAATGATGAGAAATTCCCTACTCAGTATTCCCATCCACGCATTCGCCTGGGTGGGGATTTTTTTATGTGGGGATTTGGTATGGCAGATTTTACTTGGGAAGACGATCAGCGAGTGATGGTACGTCAGGGCGATCGCAATTTGTGTACTCTGAATTATACTCAGCAAAGTTTGGCTTGGCGACAACGGTTGACTGGTTCCTCCTTTAGTGTTCAGGGTGTTGATTTACTCAAATTTTTGGCGGAATGTGAGGCGCGGTTGGGTTTGATTAGTTCCCAATTAGAAATCCCTGGTGAAAGCCCTTTTGCGGGTATAGGTTTAGGTCAGCCTTTTTTAACTGGGCGTGCTGAACAGATGAAATTAAAGGTTGTACATCCTGAAGTGGTGGGACAAAGAGCGAGTGAGGTGATTTCTCGGTAAAATGGCGATCGCAGTTATCATCATTATTAGTAGGATACTCAACTAAAAATAAAAAATGAAGCAGAAACGGCAACTGACTGCCATTATTGAGCGTGAGGGGGATGGGTATGTAGCACTCTGTCCAGAACTCGATATTGCTAGTCAAGGCGACACAATTGAAGAAGCGCGGAGTAATTTAGTTGAAGCGTTAGAATTATTTTTTGAAACTGCTCACCCCTCGGAAATTCAAGAGAGATTGCATACCGAAGTATTTGTCACGCAGCTAGAGGTGAGTGTTGGGTAAATTGCGTGTTCTTTCTGGTCGAGAAGTCTGTCAAATTTTAGAGCAGTATGGCTTTGTGCAAGTACGCCAACGTGGAAGTCATATTATTATGCAGCTACAGACAGAAGATTCTACCATCACTGTTCCTGTGCCTGATCATGAAGAACTCCGCGTTGGGACGCTCAAGTCTATTGTTCGCCAGTCAGGATTACCCCGAACTCTTTTTGAAGTAAATTAATATAGTTAGCGATCGCGCTCACCATTACTTTTGATTGTAGATGTCATCACAGAGGTGGCGATCGCTTTCCGCTTTTGGATTATTCTGGAGATAATCACGCGCTGCATCACAACCCTGCTTGAGGAGTTGATTTAAGTCTAAATCCCAAACAGAAATTCCGTTATCACCAGTAGCAGAAGCAATACTCTTACCATCTGGACTGAAACTCACGCTACTTTTGCCAAAACGCTCATAAGTGCTTAATAAAATGCCGTCAATACTCCAAATTTTGACTGTTTTATAGTCTGCTGAAGCAATCATTTTGCTATCTGGGCTAAAACTGATGCTTGTAACAGGATAGTCATTATTTAGAGTAGTGATTTCTTGATTATTCAGACTCCAAATTTTTACAGTGTTATCTCTACTAGCAGAGGCAATTAACTTACCATCTGGACTAAAACTCACATTTGTAACAACGTTACCATGCTCTTCAAAAGATTTAACTACTTCGCCATTTGGTTGCCAAACTTTAACAGTTGTATCATCACTAGCAGAAGCAATCAGCTTCCCGTCTGGGCTAAAGCTGACGCTGTTTACGTTGTCTTTATGCTCTTTAAATGTACTGAGCAGCCTGCCGTCACGCTGCCAAATTTTTACAGTGTTATCTTTACTAGCTGAGGCTATTAATTTGCTATCAGGACTAATAGCAAGACTTGTTATTTGATTGCTATGCCCTTTAATAGAATTTAATAAATGTGCTTCTTTGTTTACCTTTTTTGGAATTTGCCATATTTTTACTGTGTCTATACTACTATTAGTTGATATTATGTTTTGGTTAACATTATAAATGCCTTTAACCAAATTACCTAATTTATTTATATACTTAGCAGTCGATACTTTTTTACTTGTATTACTATCAAATTTCCATAATCCTAGTTGATTTTCTTGGGTACGAGTTATTAATATATCACTATCAAATATTAGAGGCGTATCGTAACTTTGATTTTCAGGATTATCGGACTTTAAACGTTTAACTTTACTGTTATCCCAAGTGTTTATACTTTTAATAAAATGTCCATCTGTATGCCATATTTCGATTGTATTTTGATTGGTTGTTATGGCTAACTTTTTGCTATCTGAACTGAAAGTTATGGTTTTAGCTGTAGCTTTTTTAGTTTTTAACTGAATAGTATTAAGAATTATGCCATTACGTTTCCAGAGCTTGATAATATTTTTTTCTTCTCTTGTAACTATAATTTGTCCATCAGGGCTAATTTGATATCCTTGTTTATTAACACTATCAAATTTTGAAATAAAAGAACCATTCGCTGTCCAGAATTTTATTTGCTGATCATCTTGATAAACTATTGCTTGAGGCTTACCTATAAAATAAGGAGTTTGGTAACTGTATTTTTCAATATCGACATCAGAGTATGGCAAAGTTGTGATAAAAGTTCCATTAGTATTCCATAGTTCTAATCTGAGCTTCTTTTCTTCTTCTTGTTTAAAAAAAATTAACCTCTCTCCATAATCACTGAAATTAACTGAATCCGAAAATACAGAATTAATATTTTTGATTTCTTTACCACTTTTATGTATGAATTTTATTTTGTTTTGACCTGCAAGAATTAAAATATCGCCATTATGATTAAATCCCACTAATGTATAGTTACTATAACCATTCAAGCTCTTAATCAAATTACCATTACGTCGCCAAATGTTGATAATCTGATTTTTACCATCATTTAATGTTGCTAGAGTTTCACTATCTGAGCTAAAAATTATGCTACTCACCCTATGTTTAATGCCTTTAAGCGTGGAAATATGCTTGCCATCACTTGTTAATAATTCGACATGATTATCATCTTTGACTAATGCAATAGTTTGTCCATCAGGACTAAAACTTCCTGATACTATATTCCCCTGAAGAGTTTTCACAAAATTCCCATCTTTTCGCCACAATTGCACTAGAATATCTTCACTAGCTGTAACTAATGTCTGGTTATTTGGACCAAAGCTAAACTCTGAATTATCTCCTGGTAGAGTGGTTCTGAGAATATTATCTTGCTGCCATAATTGTACTTTATCACTAACAAAAGCTATTAACTGACTGTCAGGACTAAAACTTATGTTTAATCCTGAATATGTATTAGGGCTTTTAAAATTATTGTTTTTTTGAATGTTCCAGAGTTTTACAGTTCTATCCTCGCTTCCAGATGCCACCATTTGAAGGTCAGGACTAATACTGATGCTAGTGATTTTATTTCTGTGTCCTGTCAGATCAAAAGTTAGTGTAGGCGCTTGTTCGTCAGTTTTGTCAGTGTTGTATATTGTCACCCTTGTGGAATCAGAATAAACAGTAGCTAAAGCAATAGTTTTACCATCAAGACCAAAACGTACACGTTGACCTCCAAATGCAAAAAATGTGTTTAGCAAGGAACCATTGCGTCGCCAAAGCTTTAACTCATCGTTCTCTTCTACTGAAGCAATTATCTGACTATCAGGGCTAAAAACAACCTGATTAACAGAATTTTTAAATTTTAAGTTCTGAATTGGTTGGGCATCCAAATTCCAGAGTTTTACTGTATTGTCTTGACTGCTAGAAGCAATTAGCTGACCATCAGGGCTGAAGCTAACGCTGCTAATACTGTCTTGATGCCCACGAAATATCTTTAGTTCTTTACCATCCAAACTCCAAAGTTTAATAGTTTTGTCTTTACTAGCAGTAAGTAATTTTTGACCATCAGGACTAAAACTAACATTAGTAATTTCTTCTTCATGTGCTTGAAAATTGAAGTTTTTTTCATTTGGATTTTTGAGATTCTTGAGTATTACTTTGCCATCCACACTACCAGCAACTATTATTTGAGAATCAGGGCTAAAGTCAATGTAGGTAATTTTCTTATCCAGAACTGAAGAACTAAATATTTCTTTACCATCTCGACTCCATATTTTTAAAGTGCCATCAGCACTGCCAGAAACTATTTTTTGCCCATCATGACTAAAACTTACCTTAGTAACACTGTCAGCATTACCTTCTAAGGTATTAACTTCTCGTATGGTATAAACTACATCTTGTAAAGCAGTCTTGACCTGCATTTCTGTCTCTGGTTTTACGCCTATTGACCACCATTGTTTTAGTCGTTTGCCAGCTTTGATAGTTTCTATTAGTGCTTCTAAATCTCGATTTGAATTCAGCTTGCTTTTTGCATTGCTACTTATAGCAAGCAGTTGGGCATTATTCTGATTAATGAATATTAACGGTAAAAATATTGCCAATGCACCTGCTATAGTTCCTAGTGAGACTTTCCAAAGTAAGCCGCGACGTGTTTCTAGTAGTTGTTGTTTGAGAACTTCGTTTAATTTGGCTTCTGTTAACTTGCGTTGTTCCCGTTCTTTTTCTAGTTCTTTAATTAATCTTTCTGATTGTTGTTGACGAACAAAGGGAACTAAATAATCATGAACTAGTTGATAGCGGTCTGCGGGAATTGCTGGGACTTTAAATATTAGCCCTGATTTAATTAATATTTCTAAAATTAAGTCGAGTTTTTCAGGTTTGACTTCTAATTCTAATTCTAAATCGGCGCGATTTTTTAGAGGACGCAAGTTGTTTTCATCTGTGAGTAGATATAACACTAGTTTGGATATTTGCTCATTTTCTGTACCGCAGTCTTGAACAATTTCTTCTAAAAAGCGTCCGACAAATTTTTCTTTAGGGCCTTGTTCTTGATATTGTTCTAGTTTAGTAATTCTTTCAGTTTGGAGTTGCACACCTACAACTTGCAATTCAATTGGACGGACTTCTCCTAAGTCTCTAGCTAAATCTTTGACTAATTCATCTACGAGTGATGGTTCAAAGACAAATGGGGTTTTAACTGTCAGGATGTGGATAACTGCTCTAGCATCTTCTGGGGAAAAGTTATCTAAATAATAGAGAATATCTTTGTCGAGGATATTGTTGTTAATTACTTCAAAATCAGCTAATCGATTGTTACACTCTAAAAGATAGTATAAGTAATCTTCGCGCAAGGATAAAATAACTTTTACAAAAGGAATATCTAAGCATTCGCGTAAAAATTCATAAAACGGTTTTCTACTAGCCGGATCTTTGTAAACGAAGAAAAATTCTTCAAATTGGTCAAAAATTAAGACTGTTACTAAGTTGTAATCATCATGTTTGACAAATTGATCTAAGATAGAATTTTTATCATTAAAAATAGGTATTTCTTCGCCTTCATAAGGTTTGAGAGCGAAAGGAGTTAAATTAGCGATCGCCTCCCTTAATCTATCTCCTAATTCTCTCAACCAACCTGGATAAACTTGCTGCAAAATAGGCAAAACATCACGCGTTCCAATTGGCTTTTGTTTTAAGGCGGGAATTAACCCAGCTTGCAAAATTGAACTTTTACCTACACCAGATTGTCCATGAATAATTGTCAGTTTATGGTCGTGGCGACCCATACGTTCAATCAAACGGTTTATATCTGATTGTCTCCCAGATGCGGCAATTTCTTGTGCGACTGTATCTGATTTTTCAGCTAATGCTAAGGCTGGGTTATTTACTTGCTGCTGTGGTTGCAATCTCCCCGCACCAATAAAGGCACGATAACTATATTGTTGTTCAATAGAACGCCGATATTGCTTAATATTAAATGCTGTTAAATATTCACCTTTTTTAAAATAGTTGTCTCGTAATTGGGCTAAAATGCCAATATAAAGCTCTGGATCGTATTGAGCTTTAGTGTCAGTTTTGGCAATTTCTAAGGTTTGCAATGCTAATTCTGGTTGATTGAGTGCAGCTTGCGATCGCCCCAATGCAAACAAGTACCAACCACGATGATAAGAGTTTTCCCATTCTAAATCTGCCTTAGTTTCTTCACTAACTGGCTGCTGTATATTTCTTTGATAGTTGTCTAGCAAATTTAGCGCCTGTTCAGCAGCAGCTTTGGCTGTATCTGGCATTGATTTGGCCAGTGCTACCTCAGCTTTGAAACTATATGCTCTTGCAAGTTTCAACGGATGCTCATAAATTTGATGCAACGTTAAGGCTTTGTTGGCTACAGCTTCTAATTCATCCCAACGCTGGAGTTGTTGCAAAACTACTCCCAAGGCGTTGATGAATTTAGCTACTAAGTCTCGGCGATTTGCTTGCTCAAAGACTGCAACACATTTTTGAAGATATTCAGTAGAAGTAGCACGAGAACTTTCTTGTTCGGGGAGATACAGCACCGCAAATGTACTCCACCATATACCCAAGGAATAAAGTACCGCCGCATGACGTTCTAAAAATTGATCAGTTTGTTCAAACAGTGCTAAACTGCGCTCGTAATGTTGTCGAGACTCTTCCATAAAATTAGCAGTAGCTCGACCAAGCATAAATTCCAAGCTGGCTTCGAGTTCTAAAGAAAGACTCAAGCGACGATTTTGTAATTCATTGGCTGCGGCTTCTAACTCCACTCGGCGAGACGAACCAATTTGTAAATTGAGTGCAACTTGATCAAGATATCTCCCCGCACCCGCAGCTAAAACTTTAGTAAAGATTTCATCGGCTGTTTGCTCAATAAAATTAATTAAATCAGCACTGGCGATCGCAGATTCGATGAGTTCTTCGTTAATCACATCTAAAATACTTTTGGTACGAGGGCCAAGATATTCGCGTAACTTGCTGCGAAACTCTGGACTATTTTTGGCCTTCGCGGTAATTTTACCAATCCCAATTGTGAACTCTGCCGACCATTCAAGTTCTACCTGCACCAGTTTGGCTGCGCCTTCGATAATTTTCTTTAAACCTCTGGGTTCAGGAATTTTGAGTTGTTTTTCTAGAGTGTCCAGACTTTCGGTAACACGACGAGCGATCGCCAGTAAAATATCACCAATATCAACATCGCTCATTTCCAAGTCTTGGCTAGACTCAAAATATGCCACTTGGTAGCCTACTGCTTCTAATTCAGCTTTGAGTCTGAGTAATTCTGTAGATTTACCACAGCCGATATGTCCGGTAAATAGTTCACACGTCGGCTCATGTGGCGAAAAAAACGTAATATTTTCTTTTAGCTCCTCAATAATCCTGCCACCACGAACTGAGGAGAAATCAATATAATATTTACGATCCTCAGCGTTTTCCACCGCCAAGGTCTTGCTAGGGTTGCACGCTTGGTAAAACTTCTGCAAATCCAGTGTCATCAAATACCTCATAACAAGGCTCCCTCTTTAGTTTATACAAAAGCCTATGTACAAATTTCTAAAAATTTTTAAGTAATTCTTACATACTGAGGAAATACGTAAGAACGCTCTGAAGTGCTTGTGTTTAGTCCAATTTTCCGTTACCTATGCGTAAGTCCCAATAATCTGAATAAATTGCTCGTCAGCTTGATTAGATAAAGCCATCTGGTTTGGGAATAATAAGTCCACGGTAGAAAATCCCAGACCAGATATATATGTTGAATGTAGTAGTTGGCCATAGTAATGACCCTGATTCTTTAGCTGCCATTACTGAAGTTATAGAACAATGTCAAGCTAATTTAAACGGAAAAATTCCGCAAGCTGGGATTGTATTTGTGGCAATTGATTTTGACTATGCACTCATATTGCAAACAATTGTCCAAACTTTTCCGGGAATTGAATTAATTGGTGGTACTAGTGATGCTGAAATTTCTTCATTATTACAATTCCAGCAAGATTCTTTAGCATTAATGCTCTTTTGTAGTGATGAAATTGAAATTCATGCTGGCCTAGGGAAGAACTTATCGCAAGACCCTATTCTAGCTGCTCAACAAGCTGTAGACCAGGCAAAATCCAAAATTAAAAACTTGGCTGTTTCTCAGTTTTGTTTGGCTTTTCCTGAAAGTTTAACAGTTGATGGCGTAGCGATTGTTGAAGGCTTAAAACTAGCTTTGGGCAAAGATATTCCAATTTTTGGCGGACTGACTGCTGATCAATGGCAATTTCAAAAAACCCATCAATTTTTCCAAACCGAAGTTCTCACTGATGCTGTACCTTTATTGATTTTCTCTGGTCAATTATTGTTTTCTCAAGGAGTTGCTAGTGGTTGGCATCCTATAGGTAAAAAGGGCAAAGTTACCAAGGTTGATAAAAATATTCTGTATGAAATTAATGGCAAACCCGCATTAGAGTTTTATCATCATTATTTAGGTGGTCTACCTCCTTCTGGGGAATATCCTTTAGCGGTATTTGAGTCAGAAAGCCAGGACTTTTATATGCGTGCGCCTAGTATTTATAATCCCGAAAATGGCAGTATTCTTTTTCTGGGAGAAGTACCAGCAGATGCTTTTGTCCAAATAGCACAAGCTAGTCGTAATGATATTTTAGGTGCAGCTAAAACCTCAATTACCAATGCTTTAAATAATTATCCAGGGAAGCAGCCAGATGCAGCTTTGTTTTTTTCTTGTGCGGCTCGGCGACTATTGCTAGGTACACGCGTAATTGAAGAATATCAACTAGCTCAAGAATTTTTGACAGCAGCCATTCCAGGTTGTGGTTTTTATACTCATGGTGAAATTTCGCCGTTAAATGATGGCGGCGAAACCAGACTGCATCATGAAACTTTTGTCACTCTTTTAATAGGAAGGCATTAAATCATCATGCCATTAGAACATGAGCAAAGAATTAAGGAACTAGAAAAAGCTAACCGTATTCTCCAGAAAAAACTAGAGCGTTCTGAGTCTTTAAGAATTGCTTTAGAAGAAACTAATGAAAAGAAAGAGGCTTTATTTCTGAATGTAATTGATGAATTGCGGGAATCACAAAAAACTTTAGAACAGCAAAGCCGAGATTTGCAAGCAACTTTAAAAAAATTACGTGCTATGCAAAGCAAATTAGTAGAATCTGAAAAGATGTCAGCTTTAGGAATTTTAGTAGCTGGGATTGCCCATGAAATTAATAATCCTGTGAATTTTATTTACGGTAACATTAATTATGTAGCTCAATATGCTGATGATATTTTAGAACTGCTACAATTCTATCAAGAATCTTATCCAGAGCCAAATTTAAAAATAGCCAATAAAATCAAAAACATGGATTTAGACTTTATCAAGAAAGACTTTTTACAAGTTCTAAATTCTATGGAAATTGGCAGTCAGAGGATTATTGAAATTGTACGTTCTTTACGTAATTTTTCCCGCTTAGATGAAGCAGAAGTGAAAAGGGTTAATATCCATGAAGGTATTGATAGTACTTTAATGCTGCTGCAAAATCGCCTCAAATCCCGACCCAATTACCCAGAAATTACCGTTATTAAAGAATATGGCGATTTACCAAGGGTAGCTTGTTATGCAGGTAAGCTGAACCAAGCCTTGATTAATATTCTTAGTAATGCTATCGATGCTTTAGAACAGAAAATAGATTATCTCCTGCACAGTTATTGTCCCACAAATGGGATAAGTACACGACCAATATTAACTTTTAATCCTACAATTAAAATTACTACAGAATTAGTCGATAACTGGATTGCAATCCGCGTTAGTGACAATGGGATAGGAATTGATGAGAAAATCGCTGAACAAATATTTAACCCATTTTTTACTACTAAACCAGTGGGTAAAGGGACGGGTTTAGGACTTTCGATTAGCTATCAAATTATTGTTGAAACTCATCAAGGTCAAATAGATTGTAAGTCAATTCCAGGTCTGGGTACAGAATTGATTATTATGATTCCTCAACAACGATTGTAGTTTTTATCTCAACATAATATAGCATGATTATTTGAGATATGAATACGATATTCCAGAGAGACAAGGTAGACACGGAAGACAAGGGAGATAGATGTTGATAAATTATTTATGATTACTATAATCATAGCA
Organism: Aulosira sp. FACHB-615; assembly: GCF_014698045.1. Taxonomy (GTDB): domain Bacteria; phylum Cyanobacteriota; class Cyanobacteriia; order Cyanobacteriales; family Nostocaceae; genus Nostoc_B. The sequence goes on along the minus strand of NZ_JACJSE010000001.1, from coordinate 199,127 downwards.
AAAATTCTTTTCTGGGATAATCAATAACTTCAGATGTCTTCTGTATCTTCTATGTTTTGAAAAATGCTTTCTATATCCTGCGCTCCATGAAGAATACGAACAATTTCTATATCTTGTTCCATAGAACGATAAAAAATCAGGTAGTTTTCTACCGGAAAGCATCGCAAAGAAGCAGCTAAATCAAAGCGCGGCTTTCCTAGTTGCGGAAATTTAGCTAACTTCGGAAATTTCTCTCTGAGCTTATCAAAAAGTTTATCAGCCGCCTGTGGATTTTTTTCGGCAATGTAATTCCAAATATTTTCAATATCTTGTATTGCCTGTTGAGAAATCTTAAAGCGGCTCATAGTTTGCTGTTATCAGCTAACTTTTTTCTTCCTCGTGCAGCAATTTCTCCAAACAACGTAGAAATGGAGTCTTCATCATATTCTGTATATTCGCCATTCTCTAATTGCTCGATTCCAATAGCAATTTCGCGCTTTAAAGCTTCTAGCTTGAACTTTTTCAGTTCTGTTTCCATTTGTTCGAGTTGATCAATCATCTCCTGAAATGCTTGTGCTTCCTGCACTACAACCTCAGCTTTACCGTTTACTGTTAGCACCAGTGGTAATTTTGTGGCTTTTATACGTTCTACGTAGTCTTTAGCATTGCGCTTAAAGTCTGTAAGAGTGTGGATATTCTCAAGATTAATTTTATTGACCATAACATCAAATAAAGTGTTTTATAGATATTATATGAAATGCTCAAGCAAGGTCAAAGTTGATAAAAAATGTAAAAACCCAGTTTTTGCCAAGAAACTGGGTTTAGAGATGAGTAAATAATGATTCTACAACCAATCTCGATAAGCAGAGATTTCATTGACACTAATTTCTAACGGCCCACCTTTACCAAAGGGCGGATAGACTCTGATTTTGGCATTAGTTGTAAATCGTTCTAATCTATTACCTAATTGGGGAATATTGCTGACTATATGCCAGTAAGATACAATGTCAGGGCAGTCAATTACTAACATAATTTTTGCATTTTTATCAGTAAGATACCACTGACAGTTATTGAGTAAAGCTTGAGTAATGCGATCGCAACTATAATAAAAACATCTGCCAATCGATTGCTCTAGCTCTGAGTGCAGCATTCCATCCTCTTTTGTGACCTGAGTTGGTGGTAAGTCATCGGGTGGAAGCTGGTTTAATTTAGACATAATTGCGTACCTCTTGGTTGTAGCACTGCAAACTGTCGATGTTTTTTTGCATATCAAACGATGCGGGTTTGAGTGCTAATGTACCTAGATTCAATTCGTCCTGAAACTTTTTGATTTTGTCTCGACAAGTAATCGCATCACCAATGATTGAATTTTCAATCAAATAGTCTTCGTCAAAACAAATATTTGTCCGTTCAAATGGTTTATGTCCGGTGGAACTATTCTGCATTACTACTGCCGTATTAGCTTGCATTTTTTGGCTAAATTGGCGGATAAAAGGCATGGCTTCATTCACCGCAGCTTCGTTGGTTTTCCCCACAAAAAAGAACCGTGCTAAGACAAAATTATCTGCACCACTGGAATTAATATTGCGGTATTCGTTGACGGTTTTTTTCAATCTCTCTAGCGCAAAGGGTGGCCCTCCCATTAAGCTAAAGGAATTTTGTGCGGCAAATTCGATGCTGGAAGTATCACCACTGGCTATATATACCGGGATTTGCTGTTGCAAAGGTTTAGGATATACTGTGAGGCGATCGCATTGATAATACTGCCCATAAAATGAAACTTCTTTTTCATATAACAGCTTATGAATCAATGCCATAGCCTCTAACATTCTGGCGCGAGATTCTCCCATTGCAATCGCAAAATGTTTATTTTGCTGAGGAAAAGGCCCGCCTTTGGCAATTCCAAATAATAATCTGCCATTACACAAATTATCCAAAGTCGCAATATCTTCCGCTACCCGAATCGGGTTGTGAAATGGCAGTAAAACCGCCGCAGTACCTAAGCGAATTGTGGAAGTGACACCTGCTAAATGCGCCATCAATAGCAACATAGAAGAACTGATATTGACTTCACTAAAATGGTGTTCACTTACCCAGGCTTCGTCAAAGTTTAAGCTTTCTGCTTGTCTGACTAAAGCAACTTGCTCAAAAATCGCGCGGCGGTAATTTTGGTGATGATTTTCGTAATTGCAGAAAAGTCCAATTTTCATTGTTTGCTATTCTTAGGTTGCTACCATTTGCAACTCCAACCATAGGCGTGGATCGGTATCTTTGAGCGTCGATTTGGGGTCTCGAATCAAGCGTTTGGCATTCATACAAACTACTTGGACTAATCCCATATTATCGGCTATGTCTCTGAGAATTTTTTGCTGTTCTCTAATGTGGGGCAACATTTCTTCAGAGCAATAAATACCTATGTATTGCAAACGTCTAGGCGGTCTTCCCCAAAAACAGGTGATGACTTTCACATGACACCCGTCTAATAGTTCTCCAACCTTTGGATAATACTCGCTGACAATTCGTTTGAATTCTTGAGCGATGATATCTTCAGTAATCATTTTAGCTGATGTTTCTGTAGCTTTCATCACGCTATTTAATATAACACATATTTGTCAACTAAGCATGACATAAAGTGTAGTTTATATTGCATTTAGTGTTAAATAATATATAGAAAATATGGTAAATTAGTTTTATTTTTGAAAGTAAAAAATAGTTGATGTATTTAAATCTAATATCCCCAACTTCTTAAAGAAGTCAGGGATATAAAAAATCAGAACTTTTGATATAGAAATACGGTTTGATTGCTGAATCTAGTTGTATACGCAGGGAGTAGTGAATGGGGAGTAGGGAGTAGGAAAGAAGCCTGATTTGGGTGTACTGATTTTCTTCCCAAATCAAATATGAGTCCTAATAGATGTTTGAAGTAATCAAGTTGATTATCGAGATTTTCTCTCTGCTACTAATACTTCAGCAATTATTTCTGGTAAATCACAAAAGTCAGAAAATCCTTCTTTGCCACTGATGGGAGAAACAAAAGTATAGCTAGGGTCACATTCTCCTGTATCGTAAACTTGAATAAACCACCGATCAGGAAAACCTTCAACACCCAACTCGACAATATACCAACTCTCACCAACTAAACGAGATTTGATAATAGTAAACCACTCTCGATATTCGTCACGAATATTCCAGTCTGCTAAGAGAAACTCTAACGCTATATGTCCAGCATCAGTAGCCGTCAGTAGCATGATTACTCCTTGTTAGGCACTTCACTCAGATTTTGCAGCTTCGGAATTATTAAAATCAGGATATAACCCTAATTGTTTGGCAAGCTCACGAGCTACATGAAATAAAAATTTAGCGCCATCTTGATTACCATCATGAGCAAACATTGTGGCTACTTTTGCCATTGCTTCGATGAGGTGAGCATCAACTAGTTCTGAGTTTGCTTCTAAAACTGCTGGCTCTTGGCCATTAGGACATTGTAGTAATTGATCGATTAAATCAAAATATTGAGCTTGCCGTTCTTCAGTCATAATATTTTGTAATTGTGTAAGGTGAATTGATTATTGTTCAATACTTTGTCGCCAAAGTCTTTCTAACATTTCTACTTGTTCTTGAAATACGGCGGCGCGATGCGCTAGATACCTGTCGTATACAAGAATTCCTAACCCAATACATACAGGGGTTAGCAAGATAAACCATTGGAGAATAATGGCAAGTTTATAGATATAATCTGTTGTGATCGGTTGGTTCACGATGTAGCGATCGCAATTATTAATACCAGCCGTTACCGGGGGATACCAGGCTTGATTGACTTCGTTAATCTTATTAACTTCACAAGTTAAATTCTGTGCCTTAACTAACTCTCCATGCTTTTCCCAAACTACTCTCAGGACTACCATTGCTGGAGAAATTACGATTAATGTTACTAGGCAAACAGTAAGAACATTGAGAATTTTGACTTTCATCCTTGGGGTAGAGGCTAGGGGTTAGAGGTTATAGGCTAGAGGTGATAGGTGACAGGTTAGAGGTGACAGGTTAGAGGTTAGATAAGAAAGTTTTAGATAGTTGATTGGTAAAATAAGAGGTTTTTAGATACCCGACTTCTCAAAGAAGTCAGGTATCTATTTTGTAGATTTAATAACTAGTGAATAATTACCTAATTTTTTTAATTTCTATTTTTATATAGTTGCTGAAGCTCTTGAAAATACTGAATTACTACTCAGCACTCAGCACTCAGCACTCAGAACTTTTTAACGCAGTCTTATCCGAAAATGTCTGGTTAAGAAGTCCCCCCTAGTTCACTAGCAAGCTAGGGAATTTCGGGGGGTAGAGGGGAATCTCTGCGTAAATCCTATATGTTTTATATCAGTTGCCTTTGGGGGTGGCTGTTTAGTTGGTGTGGATTAAGTTTATTAAATTGATTAAATTTGTACTCAAAACCTCAACCCCTTGCTGTATAAGCTTTATAAAAATTGTTAGGGGTATAGGGTCTAGTATTTTCGGGCAGAGGGGCTAGTGTTGATTGGTAGGGGTGCTGGAATTTCTGCACTCAGCTTTAAAGTAAGACTGGCTATAGATAAAAATGATTTTTTTAGATGATTTTTGATGAAGATTTTTTGTACTCAAGATGAAGATTTTAGGCTTTAAATAGCAGTTTTTGGGCGTAATTTCAATTAATTAATTATCAAATATCAAGGTTTAATGAATTAAAACCATCGCTGTATATAACTGACATTTTATAGCCTTATATCTGGAAAATTAGATATTTAAGCAAACTGTTCAATACGTTGTTGATTTGATTGATAATGTATTGAAAAATATGAAATGAGTTTTTATATGTTTTCTAGACGCAAATCAACTAATTAAGTTCCTCCAAACAAGCTGATCTTTAGTGTTGAGCAATACTTAAATGCTGCTATTTTCAGTTAATGGTCATCAAAAATCCGAATTTAGATGTAAATTAACCAAAATTATTTATGTGTGTTACATATTTATGCTTTATTGAAAGTAAATAGTTTTGGCGATCGCTTAACCCAGGAATTACCGAAAAATGATAGTTATAAGTAAATAGGCTGTTTTAAAATTAAAAGTCTAGGAGTTAATTTATGCGAATTGCTAAAGATGTTACAGAACTAATCGGTAGAACTCCCTTAGTTCAACTAAATAAAATTCCCCAAGCTGAAGGTGCAGTGGCACGGATAGTTGCCAAACTCGAAGGAATGAACCCAGCCGCTTCTGTGAAAGACAGGATTGGCGTAAGTATGATTAATAACGCCGAAGAGGAAGGGTTAATTACACCAGGAAAAACCATTTTAGTTGAGCCTACCTCTGGGAATACAGGAATTGCCTTGGCAATGGTCGCCGCCGCCCGTGGTTACAGCTTAGTTTTAACTATGCCAGAAACCATGAGCCAAGAACGGCGCTCAATGCTGCGTGCTTATGGTGCAAAACTAGAGTTGACACCAGGCCCAGAAGGAATGCGGGGCGCAATTCGCAAAGCCGAGGAAATTGTAGCGAACACACCCAACGCATATATGCTGCAACAGTTCCGCAACCCCGCTAACCCCAAAATTCACCGCGAAACCACCGCCGAAGAAATTTGGGAAGATACAGACGGGGAAGTAGACATTGTGATTGCTGGGGTTGGGACTGGCGGAACAATTACCGGAATTGCTGAAGTATTGAAACAACGTAAACCGAGTTTCCAAGCGATCGCAGTCGAACCCAGCAACAGCCCTGTCCTCTCCGGTGGCGAAGCAGGCCCCCATAAAATACAAGGTATTGGCGCAGGCTTTGTCCCCGATGTCCTGCGCTTGGAATTGGTGGATGAAGTAATCCGAGTTAGCGATGACCAAGCCATGATGTACGGACGCAGGTTAGCTAAAGAAGAAGGCTTATTATCTGGGATTTCTTCAGGTGCGGCTTTATGTGCTGCATTACAAGTAGCAAAACGACCAGAAAATGCTGGTCGTTTGATTGTGATGATTCAACCTTCTTTTGGTGAACGTTACCTCAGCACAGCAATGTTTCAAGATTTGAGCCTTAGTTAATCAGTTAACAGTAAACAGTTAACAGTTAACAGTGATTATTTATTTGATAACTGATAACGGATAACTGTTTACTGATTAATGTTTACAATTACCATGACCGTGGCCGTGTTCATGGTGGTGATTACCACCGTGGGCGCAGCCTTGCAAATCCTTACTCATCAAGTCTTCACTCATAGCTTGGAAGGATTCATCAACAGGTTTTAAGCCAATCCAAGCGTCAAGTTTTTCGACCTCAAAACCAACTTCGCGGCGATCGCCTACTTGAATTAAAGGACGACGAATTAATAACGGGTCACGCAACATCTGTACCAAGGCGGTTTCCGCGTCGATATTTTCGGGAACAATCTCGCCTGATTTGACCTTGGGCGCAGCCCGATTAAACCATTCAGATACAGGGCGATTACCAAAAAATGACCGTAAACGCTCAATCGTCCAAGGTTCGGTTAATAAGTTGTATGAAATTACTTCATGACCAGCCGCAGTTAACAACACTTTTTGTCTAGTACCATTTTTACAGCCTGGTTTTTCATAAAAAATTACTCTTGCCATTGTGCTTGCTCCTAATCCACTTTATGGTTTAGGACTTACGCAGAGAACCCTCTCAATTAGGGTGTAGGGGTGTAAGGGGGTAGGGGTATAAGGGAAAGATGTTTATGTTTGTGAGATTTTCTTGTGGTTAAAAATGCTGATTCACATAATCTTCCCCTACACCCTGCTTACTGAGCGCAGTCGAAGTACACCCTTTCTACCCTTACACCCCTACACCCCTCTACTAAAACTTCCGTGCTGTATGGGTGACTAAATCAAACTCAAATCTTTGTTTTGGATCAGTTTCCCCATAAATATTGAAAGTCACAGTTGGTTGATCACCGACTGCTTGCACGCTGTGAATTGCATCAGGAGTGAAACTCACAATATCTCCTGGAGATAAAGTTATTTCTCCTGTTTGTTCAATTTTAGCTGAAGTTGTTGCGTTATCTGTGCGTCGCCAAACAGTGTTTTTTTCTTGACCTTTTAACACCGCGACAATTCCCCAAGTACCATGATTATGGATGTTTGAAGTTGTTCCTGGTGCAAAGGTTACTGTTTGAACAGTTAACGGAAAACCCAATTCATCGTATAAAAGAACAACAGAAGTTCCTGTTTTGGGACAAGGTTCTAAATGTTGACTTCTCACCCAGTAGGAATTGGCAATTAAGCGCCTCACCAACATCCTAATTTCTGGTAGACGGCTAGATTCATCCTCAACACCATTGAGAACATCTTCCACCTCAGTCAAAAAACGATAGAGGCGATAATTTTCTCGCAATAAATCCCATGCTCTGACAGATTTACAAATTTGATACTGACCGTCTCCAGTAAGTAGCCAATCCCTACCTTGCATAACTTTTAGAATCTAAATTGAGAAGTAGAAGGCATGACAATTACTGGTGCTGCATACCAAGGAGAATTAGTTTCAGGAAGACTTATAGGTGATAAAGGAACAGTATTAGGCAGTGGATTTTCAGGTAGGGTAAATGTGGAAAGAGGTCGAGCAAAATAGAAATTGTTCATCATGATTTGTAAATTTTGATCGTTGAGTGTTGGTTATTTGTCATTTGTTCTTTATCATTTGTTTTGATAGTTACTAATAACTAATGACAAGTGACAAGTGACTATTCAATCTTCTTCCTCGGCTGGACGTGTCAAAATATCCAGAAGGATACCAGCACCATAATCATGTTTGGGGTCAATTTCTTGCACCCTGATGCTGATTTCTTTGGCTTGTTCGATGTTTCCTAATTTAGCTAAAACCAAACCAGTAGCAGCATAAGCATTTAAGTACAATCTGATTTGGTTTTCTTCCCTCCGATTTATGAGTATGGGTTTTAGCTGTTCCCAATTTTCAGGAAAATTTTCTGCTTTTTTAATTTTATCTAATAATTTGGTTGTTGTTTGCAAGGCGAGAGAATAATTATTTTTGTAGTAAAAATATCTATAAGCTGAAACTAAAATGTCTGTATTTTCTCCGGCTTCGGTGATGGCTTGTTGCATATATTTCTCGGATTCAGAATTATTATGCCAAGTATCAGCAGCTAGAATTAGTAATTTTTTGACATTTTCTGGTACTTGAAACCAAGAAAATCTGTTGGTATCGACCATAAAAATTCTGAAGTGTGAAGTATGAAGTATGAAATTTGTAGGGTGTGTTATCGCGTCAGCGTAACGCACCAATCAATTCGGTGCGTTACGGCAGAAAGAATAGTTTTCTTTACATTGAATCACTTTGTGCCGTAACACACCCTACTCATTACTAGCCCCTAGCCTCTTAAAACTGTGTAAGAATGTACAACAAAGAAAAGAGAACAATCCAAATGATGTCTACGAAGTGCCAGTAAATTTCTGCCATTTCGATGCCGGTGTGTTTGGTGGCGGAGTAATGACCGGGACGTTGCGATCGCTTCAATACTCCTAAAATCAATAACAGTCCCACAAATACGTGCAATCCGTGGAAGCCTGTCATTATGTAAAAGCAATTAGCAAAGATATTGGCTGTCATGCCATATCCCAAGGTTAGGTACTCATACACTTGACCTAACAAAAACATTGCGCCCATAACGGCGGTCACTTTGTACCACCATTGCATTCCGGCGACGTTATTCTTTTTAATCGCCATATCACCAAAGTGAATGACGAAGCTGCTAGACACCAGAATGATGGTGTTAATTGTCGGTACGAGTAATTCTACTTCTGTACCTTCTGGCGGCCAGACTTCTGTAGTGCCGCGAAAGAACAAGTATGTGGCAAAGAATCCGCCAAACATTAAAGATTCGGAGATGAGGAAGGTTAATAATCCCGGAACTCGCAAATCTGGATGATGTTCGGCCTCATGTCCGTGATGTTCGCTGGGTGTGGCGACTGTCATATTTTTACCATCTGAATTTTTCAGGGGGGAGTTTTTAATTACCCCACCCTAACCCTCCCCTTGGAAAGGGGAGGGAACTAGATTTTCCGATCTCCCCTTATAAAAGGGAGGGAACTAGATTTTCCGATCTCCCCCCTTTCCAAGGGGGGATTAAGGGGGGTAATTAGACTGGTGTGAACGCAAAGTATCGCGGAGGTAGTTATTTACGCACTCACTTCAGGTGTTGCGGTGGGTTGTGCTTCGGGGCTATGGCCGTAGTCGTAGGGGCCGTGAGTGGCTACGGGTAAAACTTCCCAGTTTTCAATCAATGGAGGTGAACTGGTTGTCCATTCTAGGGTTAAAGCCCGCCAAGGATTATCACCTGCAACTTCGCCTCTACTCCAACTCCACAGTATGTTGATGGTAAAGGGGATGACTGATAAGCCTAAGATGAATGCGCCGATGGTACAAATTTCATTCAAGCTAGTGAATTGGGGGTCATACATGGCGACTCGTCGGGGCATACCTTGTAAACCTAATTCGTGCATCGGTAAGAAGGTAAGGTTTGTCCCGATGAAGGTGAGGGCAAAATGAACCCGTCCCAAAAATTCGTTTAGCTTGTGTCCGGTCATTTTGGGGAACCAGTGATATATACCTGCGTAAATCCCAAATACGGAACCACCAAATAAGACGTAGTGGAAGTGTCCGACTACATAGTAAGTATCGTGGACGTGAACATCAAAGGGGGCTGTTCCCATTGTTACGCCGCTTAAACCACCCATAACGAACATCGACAATAAGCCGATCGCAAATAGCATGGCACTGGTAAAGCGGATTTTTCCACCCCAGAGGGTCGCAACCCAAGCAAATATTTTTACGCCAGTGGGAACAGCAACGATGAGGGTAGAAATTGTGAAGAACATCCGCATCCAACCGGGTGTACCACTGGTAAACATGTGGTGTACCCAGACGAACAACCCGACGACGCAGATGGCGACGCTGGAATAAGCGATCGCTTTATATCCGAAAATTGGTTTACGGGCGTGAACGGGAATCACCTCGGACATGATGCCGAAAATTGGCAGAATCATCAGATATACTGCCGGGTGAGAATAGAACCAGAAAAGGTGTTGATAGATAACAACGTTACCGCCTGCATCTGGTTTAAAGAAGGATGTGCCGAAGTTGATGTCAAATAATAGCAACACTAAACCCGCAGCTAACACAGGTGTAGAGAGAAGTGCTAATACGGAAGTGGCTAAGATTGCCCAGCAGAATAAGGGTAGTTGATCCCATTTCAGGCTGGGAACTTTCATCATTAAGATGGTGATGACAAAGTTTAGGGAACCCAAAATTGAGGAAGTACCGACTAAGACAATTGCCAAAATCCATAGAGATTGGGCAACTGGCGCGGTAACTAAACTCAGTGGTGGGTAAGCTGTCCAACCTGATTGAGAACCACCAAACAGGAAACTCAGCAACAGCAATAATCCGGCTGGTGGGTTTAACCAAAAAGCGATCGCATTCAGTTTGGGGAATGCCATATCTCTAGCACCAACCATCAACGGTACTAGATAGTTGCCAAATCCCCCAATCGCACTGGGAACAATCCACAGGAAAATCATGATTGTCCCGTGGTTGGTCATGAAGGCGTTATATAAGTTGGGATCGAGGATATCCGCATCTGGGGTGGCGAGTTCGGCGCGAATGGCGATCGCCATCAATCCACCGATCAGGTAAAACAAAAACGCTGTGACTAGATACTGAATCCCGATCACCTTATGGTCAATGTTGAAGGTGAAGTAGTCGTACCATTTCCATTTTTTAGGATGTGCGGTATGGGTAACGGCTACTTGTGGATTTTTATCGGGCGGTGTATTCCGAGGTAATTCTGTTTGTGTCATAAGTTTGTCCTTTGTCATTGGTCATTTGTCATGAGTCATTTGTCATTGGTCATTCGTTCTTTACCGTTGACTCTTGAACAAAGAAGCCTAAAGTAATGAAGGATAAAAAAATTTCATACTTCATACTTCACACTTCATACTTTCTATTGACCTTTGACTATTGACTCTAGAGTTGCTGCACTCACGCCCAGGTGTTGGATGTGAGGCGCAAGGAACTCGGAGGGTGATAAGTCGGCGGGATTAACGGCGATCGCTTTTTGCAAGTCTGGTTTTTGAGCGAGTTGAGTTTCTTTCAACCAGCTATCGTATGCTTCTGGTGTGTGGACGATGACTTGCGATCGCATGGAACCGTGATAGCCACCACAAAGTTCCGCACACACGACGGGATAAGTACCTGTTTTAGTGGCGGTGAAGCGCAATTGAGTGGGGATACCGGGAAGCGCATCTTGTTTCACCCGGAATTGCGGAACCCAAAAGGCGTGAATCACATCCTGGGCTGACAAATTCAACTGCACATCAGCACCTACAGGAATATGTAACTCACCCGTGGTAACGCCACCATTGGGATACTCGAAAATCCAAGCAAATTGCATTCCGGTAACGTTTACTACCAAATCCGCAGGTTTGCTTTCTCCCCGACTCGCACCAAGGCCAATGCTTGGGGCTGAAGTTGGTTCTGGGATATCATTGAGGGTAGCAGCTAGGGCAGTTCCAGAACTATGGGCAACATGAGCCGGAGAATGGGCGTGACTTCCTGGTTCCAAACCACCCATCTGATTAAAGACATCTACGCTATAGATGCCTAAGCCAATCACAATCACTGATGGGATAGCTGTCCAGAAAATTTCTAAAGGAACATTGCCCTCTATTGGTAAACCATCGGTTTCGTCACCACGACGGCGACGAAACTTTACTAAAAAAATCAGAATGGTGCTTTCTACAACCAGAAATAAAGCGATCGCAATGGTAAACATGATGTTGAAAAATCCATCTACCAAAGGCGCTTGTTGTGATGCTTGTTCTGGTAGTAGTGCGTGGTTGTGACCAACCCAAACACTAAACGCTGTAACTGCCATGCCAGCAACTAGCGTCCATAGTGAAACAGGAATTTGTTGCATAAAAGCTCCTGTAAGTATGAAGTTTGAAGTGTGTAGACGCGCAGCGAATTGCCGCAGGCTAGTATGAAATCTGAAGTAGGAAATTTATCTTTGTAAATTCATTTTTTGATACTTCAGTAACACACCTAACTTCACGATTGAAATCAGTACAAAAGCTTATAATCAAATTCTGTCGATATTTGATTTTTGACTTTTGAGTTCTACTTATTAATGTTGTATCTGACATAATGTAAAACTTGGGGGAATTTTCCAAATCTCTTCAGATCCTTCCCCCAAAAACTTAACAATATTTCTAATGAATTCGACAAGAGTGCCTTCTAGTTATACCAACAGTAATAGTTGTTGTCAGAGGGTACTATTAGTTCTCATATTGAACACTCAAAATAGCAGCAAGTATGATTTAGTTAATAAGTAACAATTTACAATTTACGCATTTGTTTACTACGAACTTTTTCACCAGTCCTAGTAATTAAATAGCACTTGAGACATGGTTTAGTAAATTTACAGATGCTCCACTTAACAAACCCAGGATTATAACCCTGTCATCTGTCACCTGTTACCTGTCACCTGCTATATAAATTCCCCTCAATTTACCTTGCTGAGTACCCCCTTACCAAAACAACAACTTTGCAGCTTCCGCCAATATTTAGTTGTTCAATTCAGCGTGGGTGTAGCAGTTCTTAGGACAAATCCGAGAGCAAGCTTCACAACCAATGCAGTTCTCTGGATGAGCAACTACCATGACTTTGCGCTCGATTTCATCATCTTCTTCATCTTCGACAAATTCACCTTCTTCATTGAGTGCTTTTAAATCCAGCACACTATACCCACACACTTTAATACATCTGCCACAGCCGATACATTTATCTTTGTCAATCTCCTGGGCAAATTTAGGTGTCCAGGGTTTACCTCCAAATGTCAATCCTGTTAGTGTTGCCATGAATAAACCTTTGGCGATTTCGCCTATCTAATCGTTTGTACTTAATTTCATACTAACTTAATCTAATTGTTTTGTTTTGTTGTGAAACGATTAATTTTTTTTTCATTAAAGTTTGATGACTTTTAATCTATTTTCAGGTTTATTTTGATTATTTAAATGAGACTTTATAGCAATAATTCATATCTTTTTTAATCATAATTCTAATCAAGTAGGGTGTGTTAGGCGTAAGCCGTAACGCACCAAAAGCTTTGAAGTAGAAGTGTTACGCTGTCGCTAACACATCCTACGTGTATTTCAGAAATAAAATATGAGTCTTTTATTTAGTTAAATCAATTACCTTAAAGTTAATTACTGCCTGAATTAATAATGCAATTCTTTTGCAGCTTTTGACCGATATCAAAAAGACAGTAAATCACTATACAAAACTTATGTTCTTTCATTACATAAATATATTTGCAATTTGTATTAGCAACGTATTGTTATTTAGCAATAAAAATGCCCAAATCGATGGAGTAGCAGGTGGTTTGAGCATTTTAATTAAAAATGTGATTTTTGTAGCAGCAGTTAGCTTGATATTAAATATTAAAATTATTAATAAATGGGATTCTGCTAAATGATTGTGTGTATAAAAATTCAGCAAAAATCCTTGGGTTAAGGTTTTGCAGCCAAGCATTAAAGGTTAGTAATTAAAAAAATGTGAAAGCTTAAGAAAATTTCCTAAGCTCATGATGAACAAAATCATCTAAATATTTATGAAATTTATAGTTAATGAACAATAAAGATTCGGCTGGGCTGAAAAGCCTAATTGAGCCTCTACTTGGATACTAAGTCTGAATATGGATGTGGGCAATTATCGCAGCAAGAAAATTTACTTCTTGCTAGGTAATTAATGTGGTTGCGAGTGATAAAAATAGGACTTACGCAGTGAGACGAAAAATCAAGGATTGTGGGAAGGGTGTAAGGGTGTAGGGGAGCTACTGGCATGGGTGGGTTTCCCGACTTGAGCCAAGTGGCGTGTGTACTTATTCAAAACCCCTTAACCCTATACCCTTTCACCCCCACACCCAGTCTCCACTGACAATGTTGGTGCGTAAGTCCTGAAATAAACAGGACACATCCAGGGGAGACTTGAGCCAAACATCTCAACGATTAGGTGGGAAGAAGTTTTATGCCGTATACAATTCCTAACAACAGTTGCGTTGGATGTGATAACTGCCGTCCCCAATGTCCTACGGGTGCGATTCAGTTAGAAGACGATGAATATTGGATTGATCCTTGTCTGTGTAACAATTGTGAGGGCTATTATCCAGAACCGCAATGTGTAATAGCTTGTCCGACAAATTCGCCTATACCGTGGCAAGCGAAAAAGGGGAGATGTAAAGTTGAACCGCGAGACGCTACTAGCCCGGATTTATTTTCTAATGGGAAGAATAACCCTTTTGCTTCAGCGATCGCAATTTGGGAGGCGTGTAATGTATTGGCTCAACGCACATCTTTAAATTGGGAACAAGACGCAGAAGGATATTTATCTTACAGCCGACAAGTCAGCCAAGGCAAAGGCACAATTGCTTTTCACATTCAACATCCCTTCCAAGTTAGCGATCGTATCACTAATTTAGAAGCGATCGAGACAATGGATATTCGGGCGGCTTGTATCCATTTAATATTTGCCGCCTACGCCACAACCTTAGAACAACCTTGGGAGCAAGAATTTTCGCTAGATGAACGGCAAATAGAAAAATATTTAGGGCTAGAAAAGCGCAAAGACCTAAGTAAAACTGCCAAACTCACCTTAATGAAAAATCTTGTCCAACAAGCTTGCTCGCTGTTAATATCTATTGACTGGCCACAACAAGGGCGCGTCAAAGGATTTTCAGTTACTCAATCTCGCTTGTGGCACTTAGTCCATATCCAACACCACTTCCAAGAAGATGACATAGGCTGTAAATACCTAGTTGGGCTAACCTTCAAAATTCGCGCCGGAATTTGGGCGCAGCATTTCCTCAACAAACAAGCCTGTAAAGAGCGTAGCGCCTTTTACCAATACGGTAGTTTGCCCAAAACCTTGCTCACCACCGTTATGAGTATTTGGCAACAACACGAAGGCGCAGTCCGACTCATGTTGTGGTTATTATTCAAAACCAAGATGGGTAGAGAACAACGCATCACTGTTCCTACCTTGTTACGCATTGCTTATGGTGAGGAAAAAGTTACTCTAGCTTCCCGACAGCGAGAAGAACGCAAACGATTATTGCGGACATTTGAAAGTGATTTAGAAGTGCTGAATCATTTGGGAGTTAAACCCATGTTTGACCCAGTAACTTACCCCTTAGAAATTCAACCATTGTGGGCGAAGTTAATGGGCATACCTGAAGATCCAGACGAAGCCTTAGAATTTTGGATTAACGATGGTGGTGGCGAAACCCGCCTAACAGATTCCGGCCCCCGTGGTAAGTGGAACCTGTTGATGAACGCGCGGATTTTGTCATTTGAACTCCCGCCAGAATGGGAACAGCAAATTTCTGACTCGGAAAAGAAGCAACGACGCACTATCAAAAACCGAAGACGAGTCAGACTTACAGGCGATTTAGTTGGCGAACAGATTTTAGAAGCCCGCAAAAATTTAAATCTTTCCCAACGGGAATTAGCCAAACTCACCGGTAAAAGCCAAAGCTGGATTCGAGATGTGGAAAATGGTCGCCTCAAAGCGAAAATCGAAGACCAAGCACTGTTACGCAAGGTGTTGAATCTCGCTTAACGCAGATATATATAGATAAACACAGGTGACAATGTGCATCTGTGTTTTTATGTTTGGTGTTGCTGACGAGATGATTTTTGTCTCACGCAGAGGCGCAGAGACGCGGAGACTAAGAGTTTGAGAGCAACCCAACAAATTTAGTAGCGTAACTGAAAAATTGTGTTGTGCGATCGCTTAAAATTTAGACGTTCGTGATTTTCATCGTAGCAACAGAATGTCTCAGGCAAATTTTCAACGTGCCAATACTCTCAAAGGCGATTATTCACCAGTTTGACAAGATTTAAACTTTGTCTGCGATTCTTATGAGTATGGTAATGGTGATGCGGGGTGATAATCCAGAAAATAATGTAGCATGAGTGATGCCCTTCGACTTCGCTCAGGGCGCGAGATTAGCTCATGGCGCGGGGGTTAGCTCAGGGCGGGGGTTAGCTCAGGGCGTGGGGTTGGTTGAGCGAAGTCGAAACCAACCACTTCGGTGCGATCGCGTTTTCTATTTCAGCGAACTCATCCATAAATTTTGCATACGCATTTGTTATTTTTGCGATCGCATTTTCTATATCAGCGAACACATTTATAGATTTTACATACGCATTTGTTATTTTTGCGATCGCATTTTCTATATCAGCGAACACATTTATAGATTTTACATACGCATTTGTTATTTTTGCGATCGCGTTTTCTATTTCAGCGAACACATTTATAGATTTTGCATACGCATTTGTTATTTTTGCGATCGCGTTTTCTATTTCAGCAAACACATTTATAGATTTTGCATACGCATTTGTTATTTTTGCGATCGCATTTTCTATTTCAGCGAACACATTTATAGATTTTGCATACGCATTAAAAGCTTAGGCTTCGGTAATTTATACCAGTAAATCGTCAACACAGCAAAATACTGCGATGATAAAAACTTCAGCTTTGAAGTCAGGATGTAGGTACCCAAAATATGTCAGACAACCCAGAAATTTCATCGGCAAAAAGTTCTTACGTAAAGAATGTCTTGATTTTAGGTGCAACCGGCTACATTGGCGGGGCATTGTGCCGTAAGTTTTCCCAAACAGAAGATTTCGCGGTATTCGCACTTGTGAGGCCAAGTAGTGATGTTAACGTTATCAAACCTTTCTGTAAAGAAATAATTCGCTCTCAAGAAGACAGCTTTTCTAGCAATGATGTTGCCCAAGCAATTCGCCAGCACAATATTACAACAGTGATTAATGTTGCTTGGCACATGCCTCCAGAGGCAACGAAAGAAGCTCAATTTGCTCAAGACCGCCTCTCATTAGAAGCCGCTTTACACGGTGCTAAGGCAGTTTCACCAGATATTCATGTAATTGCCACCAGTGGAAATTTCTCTTTGATTACTGCTGATGGTGGAAGAATTACCGAAACACCTCCGCCAAAAGATTATATAAGACCCGAATATTTAGTGTGTATTGAATTGCTAGTGGGCGTAAATGTTATGAAAGATGCGCTAGTAGAAAAATATATCAGCGATGGAGGTAACGCTTCCATTTTGTATCCGGCATCAGTTTATGGTTCTGCGCCAACTCGTGGCAGTTTCTGGGATTTTGCAATTCAGCAGTTCATTACAGGTAAACCACACCAAGGACATCAGCCATTTCCACCAGATTTTATGACGGCGTGGGTTCATGTGGATGATTTAGCAGACTGCTACATTGCTGCTGCACGAAAAGGTATGAGAGGAGGACATTATCTAGCAGCACCGGAAAATTTAAGCATTAGCCAAATGTCCAATTTATTTGCCCAAGCTGCTGGGGTAGAATTTGTTGCGCCAGTCTTTGACAACAAAGACAAAGTTATATTTGATGATTCTTATACAAGAGAAGTGCTTCAAATCCAATGGAAGTATCAAGTAGCTGCTGAAGTGAAAAATTGGGTAGAAAGAATCAAAGAGTTAGGAACTTATTTTTTAGAGTAAATGTAGGGTAATTAATTTAGCGATCGCAATTATAGACTTTAGGTCGGTATTTATGATTTTTGCGATCGCATATCTCATTTCACTCAGATAACTCTTACTCTCCGCGCCTCTGCGTGAATACAATTCAAACTGGTATCGACATCGCAACCTTTTCCGTCAACCACTTGTACCAATTATCTAAACCCTCACCAGTCATCGCCGACACCTGAAAAACCTGTATATGTGGGTTCACTTGTTTAGCATATTCAATGCAACGTTCCACATCAAACTGCACGTAAGGCAATAAATCAACTTTGGTAAGAATCATCATCTCACTGGCGCGGAATATGTGGGGATATTTTATCGGTTTATCTTCTCCCTCCGTGACAGATAGAATTACAACTTTTGCTTGTTCTCCCAAATCAAATAAAGCCGGACAAACCAAATTACCCACATTCTCAATCATCACTACAGAATTTAGTGGCGGGTTGAGTTGTTGTACACCTCTTTCTATCATCGACGCATCTAAATGACAGCCTGTACCTGTGTTGATTTGCACAACTTTACAGCCTGTTTCTTTAATTTTTTGAGCATCATTAGTAGTTTCTTGGTCGCCTTCAATTACACTAATTGGTAATTGCTGTTTTAAATCATTAATAGTGCGAGTTAATAATGTTGTTTTGCCTGCACCGGGAGAACTCATCAAATTTAAGGCGAGAATATTTCGACCCTTAAACCATCCCCGGTTTTGGGCTGCTAATAAATTATTTTTTGCTAAAATATCTTGTTCTAAAGATATAGTTGTGCCATGAATTTTAGCATGAATTTGTGGTGCTTCATCATGATGATGGGTATGGGTAATCACAGTGCCATCGGGTAAAGTGTGAGTGTGGGTATGATGGTCGTGATGGTGATTAACTTCACCTGTTTGGAGATTTGTAATTTTGCCTTCAGCATCATCAGAACAACCGCAAGTTACACACATATTTCCTCTATTTCTATTTCTTTAATTTTGAGTTCTTCACCAGTTATTAAATCAAGTTGCACGCTACCACATTGGCAAACACCAAAAGGCTTATCAAGAGCAATTTCTGTCCCGCATTGATGACATTTAGCTAATCCTGGTATTTCGATAATTTCTAATAGGGAATTTTCTAAAAGTGTGTCTTTTGAGCAAATATCAAAACAAAATTTAATCGCATCAGGCATAATGGCTGAAAGTTTGCCAATTTCTAAGACTACTTTCTGTACTTTCATACCTTTGGCGTGTTCGGTGACGATGGCTACTATATTTTGGGTTATTCCTAGTTCGTGCATAGTTTTTGTTTCACGCAGAGGCGCAGAGGCGCGGAGAGGAGTTTAATATCTAACAAATTCTTGGTAGTTGGTCGCCTACTAGCATATCTACAATTCGTTCAGCACCAAAGGTTGTTTTAAGGAAGACAACGCCGGGAGGTGAGGCGATAACTTCACCGACTATACAAGCATCTTTGCCTGCTGGATGCGTTTTCATGGCTGCTAAAACTTTGTCGGCGTAATCATGTTTTACTACTACGACTAATTTACCTTCGTTGGCTAAGTATAAGGGGTCTAAACCTAAAATTTCGCAAACTCCTTTGACTTCTTCTCTAATAGGAATTGATTTTTCATCCAGGCGAATGCCAACATTAGAGGTGAGGGCAAATTCATTTAATACTGTGGCTAAACCGCCGCGTGTTACATCCCGCATGGCATGAATTTCGGGGCAAACGTTGAGGATGGTTGCAACTAGACTATGTAAGGGTTGGCAATCACTATTAATATCAGTTTCTAAGGCTAATTCACCACGGGCAATTAAAATTGCTGTACCATGATTTCCTAATTCGCCGTTAATAATAATGGCATCTCCTGGTTGAATATTGTGTGCTGAAATATTCACGCCTGTGGGAATGACACCAATACCAGCAGTGTTAATAAATAATTTATCAGCCGCGCCACGATGCACAACTTTTGTGTCACCTGTGACAATTTGTACGCCTGCATTTTTGGCGGCGGCTTGCATACTGGCTACTACACGCCGTAGAGTTTCTAGGGGTAAACCTTCTTCTAAAATGACGCTACAGGTAAGATATAACGGTTTTGCACCGCTAACAGCTAAATCATTAACTGTGCCGTTAATTGCTAATTCTCCAATATCGCTACCAGGGAAAAATAACGGGTCTACAACATAAGAATCTGTGGTAAATGCGAGTCTATCTCCTTGTTGTAAAAGATTGGCTAAATTAAGGCTGGCTTGGTCTTCTAATTGGGAAAGAATGGGATTATCAAAACTCTGTATGAAGACATCATCAATTAAATCACGCATGGCTTTACCGCCACTACCATGTGATAAATTTATGTGACTATCTCGAATTTTTGCTTGGCGACGACGGACTTGTTCAATTTTTTGAAACAGGGGATTTTGTAATTGATTTGATGATGATAAATCCATATAGAATTGATTAAAATAATTTATGATAGAAATTTATAGTAGGTGATAGGTGACAGGTTACAGGTAATAGAGATAAAAAGTTGTTTATTATTAAATAACTATTAATATCTACTAATTCCTGCCTCCTGCCTTCTAACTAGTTTTATCTGCCGGTTTCGTCATGTCTACCGCGATGTCTATCGCAGTGTAAGATACCGTTGACAGCCCAATTTTCACGTTCAAATTCATCAATGTGAATGGTTATCCATTCTGGTTTAGTATCTAAGGATGTGACTAGGGCGTTAGTAATAGCTTCGACTAGATGCCGTTTTTTTTCGATGGAATGACCACGGGCAATTTTGACTGTAACAAAAGGCATAAATTCCTACTCCAATCCTAAAATTTTTGTGTTGTAGAGTGCGGATTGCTCACTCTTATATTAGGTTATGAAGTTAGGGTTGCTGTTTGTTTTTCAGTTACTTTTTTTTGCGTGAAATTAGAGAAGCGTCCGTATTTGTAATAAGCTGCACAAGCACCTTCCGAGGAAACCATGCAAGTACCTATCGGTGTTTCTGGGGTGCAGGCTGTACCAAATACTTTACATTCCCACGGTTTTAAAACTCCTTTGAGAATTTCGCCACATTTACAAGCTTTATGGTCAGCAACTTTTTGATTAGGGATGGTAAATTTTACTTCAGCATCAAATTGGCTATATTCAGGACGAATTTTTAAGCCAGAATTTGGTAGTTCTCCTAAACCACGCCATTCAAAAGTTTCGCGTACAGCAAAAACTTGATTCATCGCTTTTAGTGCTATTTGATTTCCAGCTTTTTCGACAAGTCGGTTATATTGGTTTTCGACTTCGTAACGATTTTCTACTAGCTGTTTTAATAACATCCAAACTGATTGGAGAATGTCTAGGGGTTCAAAACCAGAAACAACTATTGGTTTATGATATTGTTGGGCGATAAATTGATAGGGGTCAGTACCAATTACCATACTGACATGACCAGGGCCAACAAATCCATCTAGTTGTAAATCTGGGTTATCTAGTAGTGCTTTGAGGGCGGGAATAACTAATACATGATTGCAAAACATACTAAAGTTATGTATGTTTTCTGCATCAGCTTGGAGGATGGTAAAAGCTGTGCTGGGAACTGTGGTTTCAAAGCCGAGGGCGAAGAAGACTACTTCTTTGTTGGGGTTATCTTTGGCGAGTTGTAAGCTATCTAAGGGCGAGTACACCATACGAATATCTGCGCCTTTGGCTTTGGCTTGCAGTAGGCTGTCTTTGGAACCGGGAACGCGCATGGTGTCGCCAAATGTTGCCAAGATGACGTTAGGATGTTGGGAGATAGCGATCGCATCATCTAATCTTCCCCTTGGCATGACACAGACTGGACAACCAGGCCCATGTATTAATTCAATATTGTCGGGCAGAATTTCTTCAATACCGTATTTAAAAATAGAGTGAGTATGTCCGCCACAGATTTCCATAATTTTGATATGTTTTTCTATTTGGCGGCTGATTTTTACTATCTCTTTTTGTAGGGCATGGGCTTTTTCGGGTTCCCGAAATTCGTCAACGTATTTCATAAAATATAGGGCTAATTTACTGTATAAACTCTGCGTTAAAATCTCTAACTCATAGCGGCGATTTCTGCTAATAATTTTAATGTCTCCGCAGCTTCTTCCTCATTAATTCGATTCATCGCAAAACCAACGTGAACTAATACCCAATCTCCTAAACAAGCTTCGGGCGTATGTTGTTCATCGACGATGCAAGCGATGTTAACTTGACGTTTGACACCAGCAACATTCACAATGGCTAATTTTTTCTGAGTGTCGGTAATTTCGACAATTTGTCCAGGAATTCCTAAGCACATTTGTATTTTCCTTTTATAGCGAACCGCAGAGGCGCGGAGGGCGCAGAGAAGAAGCGTTAATAATTTGTAATTAATTTTGCGGCTGTAATTATGGCTTGTCCTAACGATAAACCGCCATCGTTAGTAGGAACTAAGCTATGAGTTAGTACGTTAATATTAGAGGCTTGTAAATGTTGAGTGACTAACTGTAATAAGATAGTATTTTGAAATACTCCTCCTGTGAGAACTACTTGCTGAATTTGATATTCTTGACACAGAAGCTTAACCATTTTTACTGTAATATGAGCTAAACTCTGGTGAAATTTAGTAGCGATGACTGATTGGGGAATTTGTTGCTGCAAATCACTGAGTAAAGCAGACCACATTGGTGCTGAGTCTATACAATAGATATTATCGGAAAAGTTAAAATTAAAGGGATAAATTAGCTTTTCTTTATGATTGTTTAAGATGTTAACATCAACTAAAGATTCTAAGGCGATCGCAGCTTGTCCTTCATAGCTACATGCTTCAGTACAAATACCAATAGCGGCGGCTACCGCATCAAATAATCGCCCGATTGATGAGGCTGGAGGCGAGTTAATGTTTTTTTCTATAACTTGATTGAGTAATTGTAATGGCTTTTTTTTCAGAAATTTTAATATTTCTAAATCAGGATATTCTTGTTGGCATTGCTCCCAAAGATTTGCTGAGATTAAATGGGCATAAGTATTACGCCAGGGTTGGTAAATTGCTTGTTCACCACCTATCATCGCCACTGGTTTAAATGTTGCTAGTCGCTGAAATTGACGGTAGTCAGCCAGCAGAAATTCTCCGCCCCAAAGTGTGCCATCTTCGCCATAACCCAAACCATCAAAAGCAATACCTACAACTGGTGATGTATTTAAAGCAATGTTATTTTCCGCCAGACAAGCAGCAATGTGGGCGTGATGATGTTGAATTTGATGCAGAGGAATTTGATTAGCCGTGGCGAGTTCTTTACCAAATTTACTAGAAAGATATTCAGGGTGTTTATCGATGGCGATCGCTTCTGGTTTATGCTCAAATAAATTCAAGTATAAATTCAGCGTTTCCTGATAAGCATTAAACGCCGCCGCATTTTCTAAATCACCTAAATGTTGCGATAAAATTGCCTCACCATCACGCAACAAACAAAAAGTATTTTTTAACTCACTCCCCATTGCTAAAATTGGCGGTACTTGCTCAAATCCTGGTGGTAAATTAATCGGTGCTGGTGCGTATCCTCTAGCACGACGAACGATTTGGATTTTCTCTCCAACAACCCGCACGACAGAATCATCTATACGATTAACAATATCTCGATTATGTAATAGAAAATAATCAGCAATCTTCCCCAACTTTTCTAACGCCGCATCATTATCAATACACTGTGGTTCATCAGAAATATTGCCACTCGTTAACACAATGGGTCGATTCATCCGCCGCAAAATTAAATGATGCAAAGGCGTATAAGGTAACATGAATCCGAGAGTATTTTGTCCTGGTGCAACAGATTCTGCTATGGAGTGCTGAGTGCTGTACACTGAGCGTTCGCGCAGCGTCTCCGACAGGAGAAGTCGAAGTGTGAGTGCTGAGTGCTGAGTGTTTTCTGGAGAGTGCTGAGTGCTAAGTGCTGAGTGCTGAGTATTTTTATTATTGATAAGACTTATACCAAAACCCTCTGTAACTCCTCTTCCCTCCTCTCCTTCGCGCTCTTTGCGCCCTTTGCGGTTCGTTTCTTCTTTCCTCCGCAACAAAACAACAGGTGCAGCCGAACTAACTAATAACGCCTTCTCTTTCTCACCAACAATACAATATTCCTCAATTACCGCCAAATCTCGCGCCATCAAAGCAAAAGGCTTATCATAACGTTGCTTACGCTGACGTAATTTCTGCACAGCAACTTCATGTGTTGCATCACAAGCCAAATGAAACCCACCTAACCCCTTAATTGCAACAATCTCACCCTTTTGCAACAACGTACAAACAGCATCCACATCATCCATCATCGAAAACATCGAAGCAGTCACAGGTTTACCATCAGCACGTTCTAGCCAAGCAGAAGGGCCGCAACTATGGCAAGCTGTAGGTTGGGCGTGAAATCTGCGGTTTTCGACATCGTGGTATTCTGCTGCACATTCAGCGCACATCACAAACGCAGACATACTGGTATTACATCTGTCATAAGGAATAGCGCGAATAATACTCAGACGGGGGCCGCAATGAGTACAGTTAGTAAAAGGGTAACGGTAAAACCGACTAAAGGGGTCAAAAATTTCCTTTTGACATTGGGGACAAGTCGCCGCATCTGGTGTGATGTCGGTTTTGATTTTGTTGCTGACACTTGGCGAAATCACAAAATCATCATAGTTATACTCTTGTGTACATCGAGTTCTGATTAACTCTTGAATTTTTGCCAGTGGTGGACATTCTTGCTGTAACCTCACCACAAACTCAGCTATTGCTTCCTCACTTCCAGAGACACGAATTAATACACCTTCTCCATCATTACAAACATCGCCCCGCAACCCGCAAGCTTTAGCCAGACGGTAGACAGTCGGACGAAACCCCACCCCCTGAACAGTACCTCTAACTCTGATTTCTTCACTTGCCATATTCTTCTCTTCGCGTCCTTTGCGTCCTTTGCGGTTCGTTTAATTCTCCTCATCAAACCCCCACAATAAAACCCGATTATTTCCAGAATCAGCAATTACCGCCGTATTCCCGCAAATTTTCACACCATAAGGCCAATTCAAACTATCGCGCATCGGGAGTCCGTAATTGCGGTTTTCGCTTTTACTTGCAAAGCTACTTTGTCCAATAATTGCCGAAGCGATCGCACCTTGCAATGATAATATAGATTTCGCCTGCTTCCATCCTAGCAACCGCGAATTTGCCGTATCCGCCACCAGCAACCATTCCCCAGTCGTCGCCACCCCATAAGGCATACTTAAACTACTCGCACTCGGCCAATACACCCCTTGATTCATCTCTACAAAATCAAAGCTATTTTGTCCTAACACTACTGCACAAGGCGTATTATTTTCTGTGGGGATACCTTGCCAAATCATCACACGATGATTACCCGCATCAGCGACAACTAAATTATCATGCCAAACTGCAATATCATGACACCAACGCATACTCGCCGCCGTTGCAGAAGCACCGCCATTCTCATTCCGAGAAATCATATCTGGTTGTCCCAGAACTATATCCGCAGGCTGACCATTTTCTGTGGGTAATTGCTGCCAAATTAACAACCTGCGATTACCAGTATCCGCCACAAATAGCTTACCTTGATGATAGAAAACCCCATAAGGCCAGTGCATTGTATTGGCAGTTGCTTTTTGAGTGCCGCGATTAGGTTCATTATCAATAAAATTAGTCTGTCCTAATACCAAATCGGCTGGCACATTGCTATCTTCTGGGACATTTTGCCAAATCAAAACTCGATGATTCCAAGCATCAGCCACCGCTAAACCTTGCCCACAAACACAAATTCCGGTGGGGACGCTAACCGTGTTTCTTCCTGTCTTACCTTTAGCATTCTGCCCTTCATGATAAAAGTCTGGTTGTCCAATTACCCAGTCTGCCGGTTGATTATCTTCACTAGGTAAATTCCGCCATCCTAATAATCGATGATGTCCTGTATCTGACACCCACAATGACTTATTTTCTGATGTTAAACAAGCCCCACGAGGGCCAAACATTGTGATTGGGCTAGGTGCTATTGGTATAGCTAATTGTTGCGGTTCAAGACTAGTACCTAAAATTACCTTTGCACCATTTGGTGATAAAGGTAAATTAGATAAACTTGCTACAGCATTACTATTGTTAGGAATAGACATGAACCGCCACGAAACACTAATTGTTATTTAAAATTATCGGCGGATATCAGCTTGTATCGGCGGCTGCTATTTTTTAGTCTATTTTTGATTACCTACATATTGAATGCGATAAATCCGGTTATTAGCTTCTTCTGTGACTAACAAACTCCCATCAGGCAAAACTAATAAACCAACAGGCCTTCCCCAAGTAGTTGGGGTACTGGGGTTTAACAAAAATCCCGTGAGAAAATCTTCGTAATTGCCTTGTGGTCGTCCTTGGGTATTAAAAGGTACAAATACAACTTTATAACCAGTCCCGCGATCGCGGTTCCAAGAACCCCGAAACGCCACAAAAGCGCCATTTTTATATTTTTCAGGAAAACTCTTACCATCGTAAAACTGCACACCCAAAGCCGCCGAATGAGCTTGAAATAACACATCAGGCGTACGAGTCCTGGCGGCTAAATCTGGGCGTTTACTTTTACCATTCGCAGTTTGACGGGGGTCAAGTTTATTTGGTGTTAAGTAAGTATAAGGCCAGCCATAAAATTCTCCCTGCTGAATGCGGGTGAAATAATCAGGAACCAAATCATCCCCAATACCATCCCGTTCATTTACCGTTGTGTAGAGTTCCTTCGTCACTGGATGAAAATCCAAACCTACAGGATTTCGCAAACCAAAGGCGAAAGTTTGCTTTTGGGAACCATCCAAATTCATCACCTGTACAGAAGCCCTCGGTAACTCTTCCTCATCCACATTAGAACGAGAACCAACCGAAACATACAACTTCTTCCCATCTGGTGCAGCGATAACATTTCTTGTCCAATGTTGGTTATAACCACCGCCAGGAAGATCAGCAATTTTTGTCCCAGTCCCCGATAGTTGTTTTTGTCCTTTGCTGTAGGGAAACCGTAAAACCTCATCAGTGTTCCCCAAAAAGAAATAATTCCCCGCAAACGCCATCCCAAAAGGAATATTTAAGCCATTGTCTGCACTCGCAAATGTTTGACTCACATCAGCCACACCATCGCCATTACTATCTCTCAGCAAGCGAATGCGGTTTTCTCTCGTTTCTGTTACCAACACATCACCACTAGGAGTTAAAGCCAACCATCGGGGTGCGTCCAAACCTTCTGCAAAGACATTCACCTGAAATCCTGGCGGTACGCGCAATACCGGATTTTGGGGAATAGATACTACTTCTGGGCGCTTCGAGGCGCTTTTGGTAGCGAAAGGTGGCGGTAACTTCTGCAAATTGATGCGAATTGGTTGTGGCGCAAGCGGTTCAGTGCGGATAATATTTTTTGATTGTGTATTTGCTGCTAATAAAGGCGCAGGCGTAGATTCAGAAACAGCACGAGTTTGGTTACAACCTGCTGTCATCAATAACAAAGCCAACCACCAACAACAACGAAGAAATTTCATAACCGTGAGAAGTTAGACGCAACTTTTGTAATTTAGAACTAAGACGGAATTTTTGTCGCCTATCTCAAGTTTGATTTATATACCAATACATTTCAGATAATACCATTTTTGATTTTAGATTTTGGATTGAGAAAGGATTGACTGGTAAGCTTTTGGGTAATCCATTTGTCGCAATCATTCTTCAATTTAGTATAAGAAAAATAAATTTTAACCAAACCAACAAATAATGATTCAACAAAAAACGAAAAAATGATTTTGGAGGGGGTTTGGGGGAGAATCCCCCAAATCTTGTTCATTATCTGATAGATAGAGCAGAAATTGAGAAATCAACTCTCATAAACTTAACTGAAGCATATTGTCTTATAGCCGCGATTTCAATCGTCAGACTTCCCAGGCAAAAACAAACTTGTCTCTAAATAATTCCGTAATTGTGGAGAAACATCAGTGGCAGTTTTCAAACAATCTAAAAGTAATTGGTTAGCATCCCAATACTGTTGTATCTCCTCCAAATCTTGAGAATTAAATTGCCAATTATGCCCAACTTTGCGGTTAGTAATCATCCAATTACGTAAGCTTTCTGTCCAGTTTTTGCCATTGTCTTGCCACCAAATTTTCAAAACTTCTCCACCTTGACTGGGGGAAGGTAGCTGATTTTTAAGGTTTTGCAATGCTGTCAGCAATTCTGGTTGATTTGCCAACAAATGCTTGAGATCAAGAGATAAACTCAAAGCCGAAAATCTTGGTAAAAAAATATCTGGATTTATGCCTAAACTTACAGTCAATCCATGCGTTAAAGCCAAATCTAATGCTAAATCTGTGGCGAGATTACCTGCAAGCTGATTATCCAAAAGTATAGCGAGTTCTTGATTACAGGCTAAAGCTGATTCTGGAGGCAAGGCCAGAGTAAAGTAAAAAGCCCGCACACTTGCTACATGATAAGATGTTTTGACGGCGGCTGATTTTTGCATCAGCCAAATTAAAAAATGATGTATTTTAGAATTTTTTCGAGATAAATTATCAATCTTTTCCTTCATAGATTTTAATAATTCATCGGCAGGGTTTAACATTCCCGCACTTAGTAAAAAAACTTCCCGCCAATATTTTTTATTCAGGTGCTTCATCAATGCTGCTAGGGTTTGGGAATTGAGGTTAGTCACTATTTCTTTAGCAGTGAAATATTGTTGCAAGCTAAAATGCGAAAAGGCATAAATTCCTAGTGCCTTTTGCATTAATAATCCATGCTGGGCTTCAATTGCCTGTAATACAGATGCACTTTCTATTTCTAAAGCTGCGGCATCGTGAGTTGGATTAAAATTTTGCAGTAAATAATCTGTAATTAGTTGACACAGATGGGATTGTGGCTGAAAATAACTGCTTTGGGGAAAGGTAATTGCTGCTAAATGACTGAGTAGTTTAATTTTGTGCAACAATGAAAAATTAGGATAAATTTCATCTCTTTTAACGCCTTTAGCTTCATCCCAGCGCGTGAGTAGTAAATCCAAAATTTGTTTATAAATTTCAGCGCGGTTGTTGGGAAAATCTTCGTTAAACTGAAAGACCAAACAAATAAAGTTAAGTAAAAGCGGGGTGCTTGCTAAATCTAGAATTGGTAAATTTTCTTTTAATTCCAGCTTTTGCATAAAGCGACTGGCTAATTCTTTGGCTAAGGCTGGTGTTTGTTTGGCAATAGCAAGAAACCACTTTTCGGCAAAATTAGCTATTTGCGGTTGAGTAAAATTGCCAATTTCGACTTCGGTAAAGCCATAAAATTTATAATTTTGTATGCCCAGTCTACAAGTAATAATTATTTTATTTTTACAAAATTTTTCGGTAAGTTGCCGAATTTTGTTGATGATTTTATTGACATCTTTCTCAAGAACTTCGTCTAAGCCATCTAATAAAATTAAAGCCCGTCCATGTGTGAAAACTGTATTTAATTCTTGTTCACTAATGCCCAAATTGAGAAAAGATTCACACAGATAGTTAAATAAACTAATTTGACTAGATCCGCGAATATCTTCCGCAAAGTCTTTTAACCGCAAAAAAATGGGTAAATAATCAGGGTAAAGCAATCCCAGATTACAACTATTGGCGATCGCTTGCAAAAATGTGGTTTTGCCAATACCGGGTTTACCTAGCACCATCAGCTTGTCATATTTTTTGACGGCTGCTATTCCCGAAGTTCTAGTTTGCGGCCAGTCAACTACACCCAAGCAGTTATTTTCTTTGATCCATACCTGGGGAAATTTCTTAATTTCTAGCCATCTGCGACTGTTAATTTCTTCTAAAATTTCGACATCAACATAAATATCATGGAATTGTATTGTTTGGGCAACATCCAAGATTTGCACAGTACCACACTGCATTTGAATATTTTTGTGATACACAGACCGCAGTTTGTGTACAACTGTCTCAATATCTAATGATAGATTTGCAGGGCTGTCTAGCAAACCTGATTCGTCTGTGGTAAAAGATTGGGCAATTTCTGCGATATCTAGTTCCAGAGCAAAACAAATATCGTTAAATACATGACGGTCTATCCGTTGGCCAGTAAAAAACTTCCAAATGGCTTGGCGAGTCTCTAAGCCTACCTCAGCTGCTAAATATTCTTGTGTCCAGCCTTTGCGTTTAAAGGCTTGTTTTGCTTTTCTGATCCCTTCAGCCGATGCTTGGAGCGATCGCTTTGCCATAATCTACCACCACAATCTGTATCAGATTACTTATTCGTATACAACTTATACAAGTTATACGCTAAGTTAAACAAAAACCCCAACATCATTTCATACATCGGCTAGACATAATAGTAATCGAGTCAGCCAAATCTACATACCCAACTAGCTGAAGGCATTGTCCAAACAGCAAATTGCTTTTGAGCAATGCCCAAGCTTTTATTTAGTGCTGAGGAACTCTAGTTGCATAGGCGAGTTCCCTACTCTCTAAATTTCTACCGCTTTAATAATTGCCGACGTAGTAAATCTAGTGCTGTACATGCACTTAAATGGCGAATAAAATTGCGATCGCGCATTGTTCCAAAACGCTGCTCAAAACTTTTCACTTCGTTATTTGGCCCAGCTAAACCGATATAAACTAAACCCACAGGCTTAGTCTCAGTTCCGCCACCAGGGCCAGCAATACCAGTAATACTCAGTCCCCAGCTAGTTTCCAAGCGGCTTTTCACTCCCATAGCCATTTGTGCCGCTACCACAGGACTCACAGCCCCAAATTTCTCTAAATCTTCTGGGTTTACCCCCAATAACCGCACCTTTGCTGAGTTGTCGTAAGAAATTACCCCACCCCAAAAATAATCAGAACTACCAGCAATTTCTGTGAACATCTGCCCCAGTCCACCACCAGTACAAGATTCGGCTACTGATACAGTTTCGCCTGCTGAACGCAACAACTCACCCACCACAGAAGCTAAAGTATCATCATCAGCACCATAACAATCTAAGCCGGCAATTTCTTGCAGTTGTTTTTCAATAGGTACAATCAATTCCTCGGCGGCGGTGGCTGATGCTGCTTTGGCAGAAATTCGCAATCTCACCTCTCCCTTTCCGGCGTAAGGTGCAACTGTCGGGTTGGGTAAGTTGAAATAAGAAGACACTTTTTCCGCTAAAGCTGATTCACCAATACCCCAAAATCTTAAACTCCGGCTATAAATAATTTCCTTACCCCAGCCTTGATTTTTCAAAAACGGTACTGCTGTTTCTTCCCACATTCTGTACATTTCACTAGGAACACCAGGAAAAGTAAAAATTGTAACTTCAGGACGAGGTTGCCAAATAATCCCCGGTGCGGTTCCTGTTGGGTTGGGTAAAACTTCAGCACCTTGGGGAATTAAAGCTTGCTTACGGTTAGTAGGAGTCATCACCCGACCCCGTTGAGCAAATTTCTGAGTAATATCTTCGATAATTTCTGGATCTTCTACTAAAGGTGCGCCAAAAAAATCTGCAATAGTTTCACAAGTTAAATCATCTGGTGTCGGGCCAAGACCACCAGTAAAAATTAAAATATTCGCTCTAGCAATAGCAATTTCAATAACTTGCTTTAATCTTTCGGGATTATCCCCGACCACTGTTTGATAATAATGAGGAATGCCGAGTTTCGCTAATTGTTGGGCGAGGAATTGAGAATTACTGTTGAGGATATCGCCTAATAGCAGTTCAGTACCAACACAAATAATTTCTGCACTCATAATAATTAAAGCAAAAGGTAAAAGAAACAGACTTAATCTAAATAGAATTCAGAAGTCAGGAGTCAGAAGGGCGGATAAACTTTGAAATACCCAGCTAAGTCTTTCGCGCCTTAATGGTGGGTTTTTTCCGCCACTGATTTATTCTGGATTCTGACTTCTGAATTCTTTTTTAACAGATTTCGCGTAATTCCCCTTCCTCCGCGAAGCAGGGAGGGGATGTAAGCGCGTCAAAAACAAAACGCCCATCATACCAATTTTTACAGCAGGTGAAACAGGTATGGTGGGCAGTTGAGTCTTCATCTTGAAAACTGAATTTTGCTAATGGTACTATACCATGAGTCTCAATTACTGTAAGGGGGTGGTAATTAGTGGCATTGCGTAGAGCGACTTTTAGGTTATATCCAACTAAAAAAGTGAATGATTTATTGCACTATCACCGGAGACTTCATAAGGAACTCTATAATTCCGCAGTGTCTAATAGAATTACGTCTTACAAGAAATTTGGCAAATCTGTTTCGTACTTTGAACAACAGAACTGCCTGCCAGAATTCAAAGAAGTTTGGACGGAATATAAACAGATAAATTCCCAAGCATTACAAGCAACCTTGAAACGTGTTGACTTGGCATTTACACGTTTCTTTAAAGGCTTAGGTGGCTATCCTAAATTCAAATCAATTCGCCGTTATTCTGGATGGGGTTATCCATCTTTCACAGGATGGAAATGTCACAGTACAGGTGATAACGGCTATTTAGAACTGGCTAAAATTGGTTCTATACAAATGCGTGGTAAGGCTAGGTTATGGGGTCATCCCAAAGCTTTAGATATTGTTCACCGCAATGGTAAATGGTACGCATCTATAGTTTTAGATGTAGATGATGAACTATTAAGCAATAGCCGCAAAACAGATGATGGTGTTGTTGCAATTGATTTGGGATGCAATGATGCAATTGCTTGGACTAATGGAGAAGAAAATGGGTTGATTCCTGCTCCTAGATTTTTTAGGAATGCCGAACAGAAAATCAAACAATTAAGTAAGGGTAAGCGGCGTAAACGTTCACCTAACTATAAGAAAAAACAGAAAGCTTCTAGGAGATGGAAGAAAGTTCAATCTCAGATTAGCAAGTTATATCGAAAAGTAGCTAATCAAAGGCAGAACTGGGCTCATCAAATTACTACACGAATAGTTAGCGGTAATAGCACGGTAGTAACTGAAAAACTAGAAGTTAAAAACATAAGTGCCAAAGCTACGAAGGGCAAACGTAAAAAGCAGAAATCTGGTCTCAATAAATCAATTCTTGATGTTGGTATGGGGATGATTAAACAATCTCTTAAGGCTAAGTTGGACGATGTTAGTGGCGTATTTGTTGAAGCACCAACCAAGAAAATTAAACCATCTCAAACTTGCCCTAAATGTGGTCATCAAGAAAAGAAAACTTTAGACCAGCGAGTGCATATTTGCAGTAATTGTGGATACACTCAACAGCGTGATATCGCATCATCTGAAGTCCTTTTGCTTTGGCACTCAAATCGACTACTGGGGTTTGGAACGAACCTCGCAGATGCAGATGATTCTAGCTCTACTTCATGTACCCGTAAGACTGCGGGAAGCATGAAGAACCTGGGTCAAATGAAGCGTCAAAAATCTCAGGCTACGCTAGGGGATGTAGAAACCCCTGGCTCAAACGAAGTTAGCCAGGGGTAGTTCATAATACTGTATTTCTTTTACCTTGCTAGTTTTTACTTTTGCTGAGAGCGTTTCCAAACTCGCCAACTGGTGTAAGTTAGCAATGAAGTAGCACCAAAAGCATAAGCAATACCACTAGGGATACCAGCTACGGCTAAGGCTAAACTGCCAACCCAGAGCGTGAGTGTATAAATAAATAACACAGTCCAGCGATGAGATAAACCAGCTTGTAGTAATCGGTGGTGTAAGTGACATCTATCTGCTACCCAAGGCAATTGACCACGGCGAAGGCGTGTCAAAATCACTGCTGACATATCTAAAATTGGTACTGCCAAAATTAAATAAGGCAAAATTACGGCGGTAAAGGCTGGAACTTTCACCAAACCAATTACGCCTACAGCCGCTAAGGTGAATCCCATAAAATAAGACCCGCCATCTCCCATAAAGATTTGGGCCGGGTTGAAATTATAGCGGAGAAAACCTAATGCTGCGCCAGCTAAAGCAGCTGCAATTAAAGCTGCGGCTGGTTGGTGCATAAATAAAGACACCAAAAGCATAACTATGGCTGCAATTCCCGACACACCAGCCGCTAAACCATCCAAACCGTCAATCCAGTTGATAGCGTTCACCATCCCCACCAGCCAAATTACAGTGATTGGTAAACTTAGCCAGTTTAGGTCAACTATGCCGATAGTGGGGACTGTGATAAAGTCTATACTTACACCTGCTTTCCACGCGCCAGCAGCAACGATTACTTGTAAAATCAATCTTCCCAAGGGAGACAGATTGAGTAAATCGTCTGCTAAACCAATGAGAAAAAAGCCCAAACCCCCCAAGGTAACACCCCAAATTTGCCATTCTTTGTCAGGCGGTAAATTGGCAAATCCACCTAGCCACCAAACAATGAGTAGAGAAATGAGAGTACCTGCGAAGATAGAAACTCCACCCAGACGTACCATCGGGCGTTCATGAACTTTTCGACCACCGGGTTTATCTACAGTTCCACTTTTTATACCAATGTTTTTTATATCAGGCGTAGTCCAGAGAACGACTACGGCTGCGACCAGGAAGGCAATCAGATGATAAATCTGAGCAGGCATCTGTATTTTAAATTAAGTAGTGGTTAAGACAAAACTCTACCGAGGGAGGGTTCTACTTAATATCTACTACATTTTCGGTTTTTATCAGCAGAAGATTTTTTAGTCAAAAGCTAAAAGGCAAAAGGAAAAACCAATGATTCTTTTGCCTTTTGACTTTTGACTTTTGACTTTATGCTAGTGCGGGTACGGGAATTTGCAGGTGGGGATATAGGGGGAAGCGATCGCACAATGCCCCTACTCGACGTTTACAATCAGCTGCGACTGCTTCTGATTCGGGGTTGAGCAGGCGATCGGCAATAATATCACCAATTTCGGTAAACTCTGCTACACCCAATCCTCTGGTAGTCATGGCAGGAGAACCTAGTCTCAAACCACTGGTAACAAATGGTGATTGGGGATCAAAGGGTACGGTATTTTTATTTGCAGTAATATTTACACCGCTTACCAGTTGATCGGCTTGTTTACCTGTCAAACCAATGGAGCGTAAATCTACAAGCATCAAATGGTTATCTGTACCATCAGATACCAACTTTAAACCACGGTTTTGCAGTTGTGTGGCTAAAGCTCGTGCATTTTCAATTACCTGTGCAGAATAGGTTTTAAACTCTGGCTTTAAAACTTCACCAAAAGCCACTGCTTTACCTGCAATGACGTGTTCTAAAGGCCCGCCTTGAGTTCCAGGAAAAACTGATTTATCCAGCTTTTTACCCAATTCGGCATCTTTAGTTAAGATTAATCCGCCTCTGGGGCCGCGCAAGGTTTTGTGAGTAGTCGTTGTGACCACATCACAGTAAGGAATGGGATCGGGATGTAAGCCAGAAGCCACTAAACCAGCGATGTGAGCAATATCCGCTAGTAAATAAGCACCAACTTCATCAGCAATACTACGGAATTTTTCAAAGTCAATAATCCGAGGATAAGCCGAATAACCACAAATCAACAGCTTTGGACGCTCCCTTAACGCCAGCTCTCGAATTTGGTCGTAGTCGAGTTGTTCTGTTTCTTTACTAACACCGTAGTGACTGACTTGGAACCACTTACCCGAAACGTTAACAGGCGAACCGTGAGTCAGGTGTCCACCATGAGACAAATCCATCCCCATGATTTTGTCGCCTGGTTCGAGTAAAGTCAGGAAAACTGCAAAGTTGGCTTGTGCGCCGGAATGGGGTTGGACGTTAGCATGAGCCGCACCAAACATTTGTTTAGCTCGGTCAATGGCAATTTGTTCGACTTTATCAACAAATTCACAGCCGCCATAATAACGTTTACCGGGCAGTCCTTCAGCATATTTATTAGTTAAGACTGAACCTTGAGCCGCCAGTACAGCCGCAGAGGTAAAGTTTTCACTCGCAATCAACTCTAAGTGGTCGCGTTGACGCTGGAGTTCTTCATTGATTAATCCGGCGATCGCGGGGTCAGAAGATGCAAGAAAATCTGAATTAGTCCTAGTCACTTTAACTATCCTTAGTGGAAATTTGGACAATGGTATTTTTTGGAACTGAGTTTCAAAGTAATAACTCGCAGTCAAAGGTTTACATTGCCAGATTTATTGACTGCCGACTATTCACTATTGGTAGTAACTAAAATTGATTACTTAG
Source organism: Aulosira sp. FACHB-615 (assembly GCF_014698045.1). Lineage (GTDB taxonomy): Bacteria > Cyanobacteriota > Cyanobacteriia > Cyanobacteriales > Nostocaceae > Nostoc_B. The sequence continues at coordinate 163,405 of NZ_JACJSE010000001.1, read as the reverse complement.
CTCCCAGCCCGATTAAGTCCCATTGATGTGTTAATTATTATAAAGCTCTTTCTGGAACATGAACTTAACAGTTATCTAGAGAATACAACAAACATTACTTAACATTGGGTTAAAAATTTATGTATTGAGTTATGACTTCATAACTCAATCTCCGAAAAACTCAACATAAAATAAAGTTAAGGTTCACTGAGGAATCTTTGGCGATTAACCTCATTTTTCTCAAAAACAACTTTAGAGGAGCAGCACAGCCCAACTAAGCAGCTAAACCAAAGCGTCAGAATTCAGGAGTCAGAAGGGTTAAAGAATCAGGAACAATATTTGATAAATTTATTTCCTGACTTACTACTGGACTTTATTATTCTGACTTCTGACTCCTGAGTGCTGAATTTTTACACCAAAGCAATTTGGCTTTGATGTAGAACTTGGGTAAATTCTGTCACCAGCAGTTTTTGAGCTACCAACAAAAATTTTTTTAGCTGAACCAAGATCAATAATTTGGAAATTTACAGGAGGTTGTTGGATGTTAGTCATTTTAATGGATGATCAAATCCTTGCTCCTGAGCAGGTGTGTCAGTCTTGTGTACTGGCGAATAGGAGTGGTCAACCCCGGTGGAATGGTGGACAACTGCATTGTGGTCAAGCTATTCGCAAACTCACCGAACAACAACCAGAGCAGTATGAGTGTATCATGGGCTTTCGGATTGCCGAGATTCGCTGATTCTCGCTTCTGGGAGACTAGACAACTGCGTTATCCTAGGCTCAAGTAACTCTGAAAATTCTGCCACAGGAGAACGCAAAATGGCCTGGCGTGGTTCGACAAACTTTTCCGATCGCATTTTTGCTTGTTTACCTTATTTACTACCTTTGATTGAGGTACTAAGTTTTGGTTTTGTTTTGTTACAACAGTTCCCGGCGCTGACAGTTGTGTTTGGGCCTGTACTAATTTTATGGTCATTATATAGGCGTGTCAGATTTGCTGGATTAATTATTTTCTTTGCTTTATGGCTGTTAGTAGTCAGAAACGAAAATATTTCCCACTTCATTCGTTTCAACACCATGCAAGCAATTCTGTTAGACATTATTATCTTTTTGTGTGGCATCCTGACTGATATTGTAGGGCTAATTCCTAATGGTGGCTTTGCCCTGCAAACTCTCTACAGCACTATTTTCCTTGGCATCGTAGCAGCAGTAGGATATTCAGTCATCCAGTCGCTTTTGGGACGTTACGCAGAAATTCCCGCAATTTCCGATGCTGTTTATATGCAGGTACGGTAACTGGATGTATGAATTAGAGGCTAGAGGCTAGGGGCTAGTTTTGTGACTCAGCACAGCTTAACGGGCTACGATGGTGTTTTCTAGACGACCAATGCCTTCGATTTCTACTCGGATGCGATCGCCTATGTGCAAAGGGCCAATACCCAATGGTGTACCCGTTAGTACCACATCCCCTGGTATCAGGGTCATCACTTTACTGATGTAAGATACCAAAACATCAGGAGGAAAAACCATCTGATCAATCCCCGCAGATTGTACGGGATTTGGTTCATCGTTGATGAAAGTCTGCAATCTTGCACCTGGATTTAATTCTCGGACAATCCAAGGGCCTAGGGGACAAAAGGTATCAAACCCCTTGGCTCTCGTCCATTGACCATCTTTTTGTTGTAAATCTCGCGCTGTCACATCATTAGCGATTGTATAACCCCAAATTTTGGTTTGAGCTTCTTCTGGGGTGCAGTCACAAGCGCGATCGCCAATTATCAAGGCTAATTCACCTTCATAATCAACTCTGTGAGACTGAAGGGGATATTTGATATTGGCTTCAGTCGCAATAATCGATGTTGGCGGTTTGAGAAAAATCAATGGCTCACTCGGTACAGATGTTCCCATCTCTGCTGCGTGGTCTGCATAATTTTTACCAACCGCTATAATTTTTGAGGGAGCGCAAGGAGACAGAATTTGGTAACTATCGGGTGCTAACACTAAATCTGTTGGTTGTCCCTGTAACCAAGGCGGCGCATCCAACACCTGTACATTCAGAGATAGTTGGAGCAAACCATAGTAAATTTTGCCTTCTGGATTTTGAACTCGCACATAACGCTGTGCCATAACCTTGATAATATCCTTATTGTCTGCAATTAAGAGTTTTAAGCACAAAGAATCTTCAGCAATGAAAGTCAGGAGTTAATAGCCCCCTTTGGGAAGCATACCTGTTGGTTCAGCCAATAGATCAATTAATTTGCGGTTGTTTACCGGAAGAGGCGGGGCAAAAAGAGCCGGGAGCAGGGGGGAGCAAGATTCGGTGATGGGGAGCAGAAGAGAGAATTTTACCCAGATCCCCTGCGTAGAGCAGGCAAATAGGTACAACATCCCGTCCCCCTCTACCCCCTTTTTTCTCATTGACTCCTTCTCATCCATAAAATAACTTTTGGCTAAAGTACGAATTTCGGCAGATTTTGCTGATGATTCATATAAAAAACTGGTAAAATTATAGTTCCTTGTTGCTTCAGATGTTGAAGTGTACGAATATTCTCTAGGAATATTTGTATCATTTAACGCAAGCAGCCAACTTGTCCAAAAGGGGATTTTCAACTCATGTCCACAGTTTACGAAACAATGTATATCCTGCGTCCTGATCTCAATGACGAACAGGTAGATCAAGCGATCGCTAAATACCAAACCTTGATTCAAGAGCAAGGTGCCGAAAATATTGAAATTCAAAATCGGGGTAAGCGTCGTCTGGCTTACGAAATCAAAAAGCAACGGGATGGAATCTACATCCAACTAAACTACACCGGGCCAGGAACCATTGTTGCTCCTTTAGAACGTGCTATGCGTTTGAGTGAAGAAGTAATTCGCTACTTGACCATCAAGCAAGAAGTTGCAGCACCAGCAGCAGAAAAAGTTGCCGTAACTGCATAGTACAAAAAGGCAAACGTAAAAAGCGCAAAGTAGGCGGTGTCGGTTTCCGTCCCGCCTAACTTTGTAAGAAGGCAAACGTAAAAAGAAAGAGTGTTTTTCTTCTCAGTTTTGCACTTGTTTCAATTGCTTGCTTGATTTACGCCATACTGTACTAAGGACATAATTAAGTACCCAGTACTGAGTTTTTATACTACAAAACTCAGTACTGGATACAGTAAAACAAAAATTTTTTTTACCTTTGACTTTTTTGTGCTTCGGTTGGGAATGCTAAATTAACAAGTACTTGCCAAAGGCAGTACGATCGCCGTTATACCTAAGATGATCCAAGATTCGTCAACGGGAGCTGTAAGCCACTGTGAGCCAAACTGACATACCCAACATCCAAGCTCTCTCTCAAGAAGTCTCGCAATTGCGCCAAGAGCTGCAACTGCGAGACCAATTAGTGCAGCAGTTATCTCAAGAACTCTTTCGGCTGGTGAAGGGCAATGCTAATTTCATGCCCCAACGTTCTGAATCAGAGCGCGATTTAAGTCAGTTGCAAGCGTTACGAGAACAATTACAAGCTGTTGAGCAGCAGGTAACTTTTTATCAAGAGCAAATCGCCACTCGTGATGGCGAAATTTATCAACTGCGCCAGTCTGTCCAAGAATTAACAGACCGCAGCCGGATGTTGGAGCAGGTAGTACAAGAATTACCTCAAATTTATCGCCGGAAGTTTGAGGAACGAATGACTCCCATCAGAGAAAAAGTTGCCGTTCTGCAAAGAGAAAACCGCAAGCTGCAAGCAGAACTGCAAAGTGTCAGCTATCGTTTGGCGCTAAAAACTCGTAACTCCAGCCACAGTGGTATTGACTTACCGAACTTTCCTCGCCCTGCTACAGGACAAGGAAATGTTTCGGCGGTACAAAATGCTTAAAAAAATAAAGCCTGCAATCACAGGCTCTCAAAGTCTTCACTGTTCGTAAGTTGAGACTTTTATTTTATTGACTTTGTGCGGGTGCAAAATTTTAGCCCTACAGCAATCTAGCGATCGCTATCAACATTACAGCATTTTTCATTTCAATGAGGTACATCAATCCAGCCTCTAGCCTCTATCCCCGATCAACTTGTACTGCACTCAATCGAAAAACGCTGTAATTGTTCTTGTTAGACACCAACCATTTTTATTGCTATAATAATAAGTTAGCTTGCTAATGACAAAGGCTGTTTATTAATCACATTGGTGATGTCTTCGTAAGTGTTAAAAATTTCAAAAACCGAATCCAACTGGGTCAGTTCTAAAATTAACCTTACAGGCGCTTTGGCATTACAAATCACTAATCGACAACCGCATTGTCGGGCTGTTGTCAGTGCTTTAACTAACGGCACTAAACCAGAACTATCCATGAAATCTACTTCTGCGAGGTCAATGACCCAAAGTTGATCAGGCTGGGGTATTACTTCTGCCATACTTTGGCTAAGAGCCATACCACCCTGCAAGTCTATGCTCCCTTGGGGTTTAAATAAAACCACTTGCAATTCTTGTGCGATAGTCATGTATTTATCTGGGTAGTTGAACTACTGGACAAAATGAAAATTGACATCAATACTGCACGGTTCCAAGAATGAAAAACTGCTAACTCGCAAGTGCTGTGAACTTGATTGAATTAGCTTACGTATTCATGCCGTAATAATTTGTACTAACTCTTCTAAATATAGGCACAAACGCCTAGTAAATTCAGTATCAATAATAGCTTTTACAAAATTTTCATAATTTAGCGAGATTTTTGTAAATTTTTCATAAAAAATTTATTGATTTGTTAGAGATACTATGCAACTGTGCTAGTACCGCTTAAAAGCATAATAGTCAATACCAAATAAGTTATAATTATCATCAAGCCTAAGCTATCAGTAAGGCAATATACTGCGGTTTCTATGCCAGTGAAGTAAATTTATCTAACCTCTAACCTCCAGCCTCTAACCTCTGCTCCCTTAAAACTAATAAGAGTTGTTAAAACAGTACGTTGATTGACACTCCAGCCACAAACACGCCAAGATAGAGTAAAGGTAAAAAATTGTAAAGGCGGCGGTGCGGGATGTCTCTTGAATTTATTTCACTAGAAAACATCCAGGAATTTGCTCACCAGTATGGTTACTGGGCAATTTTTTTGGGAATTTTACTAGAAAACTTGGGCATTCCTCTTCCTGGTGAAACCGTCACCCTTGTCGGTGGGTTTCTAGCTGGTAGTGATGAACTAAGTTACTGGTTAGTTGTGGGTGATGCTGTTGCAGGTGCTATGATTGGCGGTGCTTGCGGCTATTGGATTGGTAGACTGGGAGGCTGGCCTTTCCTGTTGCAAATCGGGAAAATATTTAGAATTTCTGAAGAAAAATTACTCAATATTAAAGAGCAATTTAGTCAAAATGCTATTAAAGCTGTATTTTTTGGTAGGTTTTTCGCTTTGTTGCGAATTTTTGCGGCTCCTTTAGCTGGAATTGCAGAAATACCGTTCCCAAAATTCTTCTTATATAACCTAGCAGGCGCAACCACTTGGGCGGCTGTGATGGTGACATTAGCTTTTTTTGCAGGCAGAGTAATTTCTTTAGAACAATTAGTTGCTTGGGTAAGCCAATTTGCGATCGCAGCCTTACTGATTTTAGTTGCTGTGATTGTCATTCCCTTGTGGTTGGAATCCCGACAAGTTAAGCGTGCAGCAGGCGAATAAATATAAGTAAACAGTAAAAAGGCAAAAGTCAAAAGAAAATTTCTTTGGCTTTTGCCTTTTTTTATTTTTATGAAAATTTCAAACTACCCAATATTTTCTGTAAACTAAATAACTACTGCTAATGCCTTCAAAGCTTCCTAACCCGGTAGGAGCCTTGATGAAAGTAGGCAAACTTCATTTAAGACAAAGATATGGCGCTTATAGTTCAGAAATTCGGTGGTACATCTGTCGGTTCAGTCGAACGCATCCAAGCTGTTGCACAGCGTGTCTCTAAAACAGTTAAAGCCGGAAACTCTTTGGTTGTCGTAGTTTCCGCAATGGGGAAAACTACAGATGGACTTGTCAAACTAGCCAACGAAATTTCTCAAAATCCTAATCGCCGGGAAATGGATATGTTGCTATCTACTGGGGAACAGGTGACGATTGCTTTACTCAGTATGGCATTGCAAGAAATTGGACAACCAGCAATTTCCATGACTGGCGCACAAGTAGGAATTGTAACAGAAGCTGAACACACCCGCGCCCGAATTTTACGCATCGAAACAGACCGCCTGTTGCGGCATATTAGAGAAGGTAAAGTAGTTGTGGTAGCTGGCTTTCAAGGCATATCCAGCACTGGAGAATTAGAAATTACTACCTTGGGACGTGGTGGTTCGGATACTTCAGCCGTGGCATTAGCAGCAGCAATCCAAGCAGATTTTTGTGAAATTTATACAGACGTACCAGGGATTTTAACTACAGACCCCCGCTTAGTTCCCGAAGCCCAGTTGATGGATGCGATTACCTGTAATGAAATGCTCGAACTGGCAAGCTTGGGGGCAAAAGTATTACATCCGCGCTCAGTGGAAATTGCCAGGAACTATGGTGTACCTTTGGTAGTGCGGTCTAGTTGGACAGATGACCCCGGTACTTGGGTAACATCTTCCAAACCCCAAGAGCGATCGCTAATCAATCTGGAAATTGCCCGTCCTGTGGATGCGGTAGAATTTGATACCAATCAAGCCAGGGTGGCTTTGTTACGAGTCCCCGATAAGCCAGGGGTAGCAGCCAAGTTATTTGGAGAAATTGCTCGGCAAAACGTCGATGTAGACTTAATTATTCAATCAATCCATGAAGGTAATAGTAACGATATTGCCTTTACAGTCACTACACCAATATTAAAACGGGCAGAAGCAGTAGCAGCAGCGATCGCACCCGCCCTGAGAAATCCATCCAACCCCAAATCAGACGAAGCGGAAGTGATGGTAGAACAAGACATTGCTAAAGTCAGTATTGCAGGTGCCGGGATGATTGGCCGTCCTGGGGTGGCGGCGAAAATGTTTGCTACCCTTGCTGAAGCAGGCGTAAACATTCAAATGATTTCTACCAGTGAAGTCAAAGTTAGCTGTGTAGTTGATGCTGTAGACTGCGATCGCGCCGTTACTGCACTCAGTAACGCCTTTGAGATTGAGCTAGAAGATGGGGGACAAGAAAGACAAGGACGACAAGGAGGACAAGGAGGACAAAATATCTCTCCCTTGTCTACCCCCTCTCCCTTGTCTGCCATTTCCTCTCCCACTCCCTACTCCCGCCCCGTTTGCGGTGTTGCCTTAGACTTGAACCAAGCACGTCTGGCGATTCGCCAAGTTCCTGATAAAGCAGGAATGGCGGCGAAATTGTTTGGCATATTGGCACAACACAATATCAGCGTGGATATGATTATTCAATCGCAACGCTGTCGCATCATTGATGGTGTTCCCAAACGGGATATTGCTTTTACAGTTCCACGGATGGACGGGGAAACTGCCCAAAAACTGCTAACTCAAGTTGCAGCAGAATTAGGTTGGGGTGAAGTTGTATTAGATAGTGCGATCGCTAAAGTTAGCATTGTCGGCGCAGGGATGGTAGCACAGCCAGGTGTAGCAGCCAAAATGTTTGAAGCGTTGGCGCAACACCAAATCAATATTCAAATGATTGCTACCTCAGAAATTAAAATTAGTTGTGTTGTCGCCCAAGAACAAGGCGTGAAAGCTTTACAAGCGATTCATGCAGCCTTTGAGCTTGCTGGTAGCGAGAAATTCGTAGTGCCAGTATAAACTTAGCCAAACTCAAGGTTTGACGTAATTTTATCTGGGGATTTATTATTCCCTAGATAACTCTTCCAAGCTGGCGACGATTTCGGCAAGGCGATATTCACCACACCAAACTCTATCGAGTTTTTTGAGTTGTTCTAAGCTATTAACGTTTTCTGTTTCGCTGGTTTCCGCTTCTGCCATTGCGGCTAATAAATCTTGGAAGATAATTACTTCATCAAACTGCGGATCGGTTTCGGGATCGTTTAATATAGCTGTGGCTCGCTGCTGTGGTAAGCTTTGCAGAGTATTCAAAATAAACTTTGTGGGAAAGTCCACATCTTGCAGGGCTGGATGGCGCTTGACTAAACCAGCCAGTAAGACCCCTAAATAAGCAGCAGCTTGCTTGTTATTTAGTTGCTTGACTTTATCCGCCGCAATTTTAGTTAAATTTTGATAAAAAGGACAGCCCAATTGCTTTTCAATTGCCACAATCGGATCTGCCACTGCCGAGACTTGCAATTGTGCCGCAAACAGTTTTCGCTGTTCGTGCGGGAGGTGATCGAGTAAGATTTGCTTGGCGCGATCGCTGACAATCATCTCACCATCTAGCCCAAAACTAAAGTCCTTTCCTGGTTCTAAACCTGCGGTAACAAGTATATGAAAGACATTATTTTGAGCAGCTTGCTGCATCTGTTGATATCTAAATTGCCCTAGAAAATTAGTAAAAAACCAACTATGGCTGTCAGCATCACACTCACGCAATACTTCATCGACGATATGGGTTAATTTTTCTTCGCCGATTATATTTTGCGATCGCATCGTTAAGCCTTGGATAGCCGCAGGATCACGCCGACGTAGCGCCTTCAGAAACTGACGCTTGGTCGCAGTTACTTGATTTTGGTTACGTTTGAATAAGTTGATGTTCAAGCTATTTGGCGTTTATAGCAATTCGATTACAACTCTTTTACCGTACTGAGCAATAGCCTGTCATGAGTGATCCCACGGCAATTACGACATTTTTTAATTATTGAGTAGTTACTCAGTAATCCTCAGATTGACAATTAAAGCTATTGAGAATGGTGGAATATCAAAGTTTTAGCTATACTGCTTTATGCCAGTTCTGAAAATTAATGAGATGAATTAAGAGTATTCTGCATCTTTGTAGATTTTTTGTAACTATTTGATCCCCATAAAAATTATACTGGTAATAATATCAGTATATAATTACTTAAATTCGTATAAAAGCTTATATATGGATGAGCAAATTCTGGGTACACGTTACCGTATCCTGCAATTATTGTACATAGAGGAGTCGGTAAATATCTATCTAGTTGAAGATATTCAAATTCCTAATCAGTTATTTATTCTTCAGCAACTACGCCCAGAAACTCATCATCTGCAAAATTTAGCCTGGTTGCGAAAGTCTTTTTTCCAGGAAGCTAAGATATTAAAACAACTAGCCCAGGAAAATGACAGAATCCAGAAAATCATTGATTATTTTGAATCCAATGAAGAATTTTATCTAGTTCAAGAATTAATTGATGGACATCAATTAGCTGAAGAAATCTTAGTAGGGTTTCCTCTGAGAGAAGACCAAGTTATTAACTTGTTATTAGAAATATTAGACATTTTACTGTTTATACATCGTCATAGTATCATTCACCAAGATATTCAGCCAGAAAATATTATTCGCCGACACTCAGATAATAAATTAGTTTTAGTTGATTTTGGCTCTCTCAAGGAAATGGTGACGACTACAGTTAGTAATTTAGAATATATACCTTTAGAGCAGTTACAAGGACAACCACACTATAACAGTGATATTTATGCTTTGGGCATGATTGCGATCGCAGCAATTATGGGCTTATCTTACGAAGAAGTATCAAGATTACAAAGTCAAAAAAACTTACTAACAGGTGAAATTATCTGGCGTGATCGAACAATAAAAGTTAGCCGAGAATTTACACGCATTATTAATCAAATGGTCAGGTTTGACTACCAGAAACGTTACCAGTCTGTAACCGATGTGATCAATGACCTGCAAGAATTAAAAAATCAACAATATCAACCACAAACATTACAGATTCAAAAGTTTAAATTTGTTATTTTCGGAATTGCTAGTTTGTTGGCTGCTATGTTTATCGGCTGGTTTAGCCACTGGTTAACACCAGTTAATAGTGAACAGTTGCTTTATCAAGAAGGTGTCAGTGAATATGAGCAAGGGAACTATCAAGAGTCTGTAGATAATTTAACTCAAACCCTGGAAATCAATCCCCAGAATTCTTTGGCTTATAACCATCGGGGTGATGCGTTTTCTCGCTTAGGAGATTATGAAAAAGCCCAAGCAGATTCGAGTCAAGCAATCACGCTGAATCCTCAAGATGCTAATGCTTATTATGACCGAGGATTTGCTTTATTCGGGTTGGGTAAATACAAAGACGCGATCGCAGACTACACAAAAGCGATTAAACTTAACTCTCAAAACTACTACGCTTACTATGGACGGGGTTTAGCGCGGGTGAAAGTGAAAGAATATCAAAGCGCAATACTGGATTTTAATAGAGCGATCGCACTTAATTCTAACGATGGTTTAGCCTATTATCATCGGGGCTTAGTCAACGTCCAACTAGGTAATAAAAAATCAGCACTGAGAGATTTTGAAAAAGCTGAAAAATTATTTCAAGAACAAGGCGACCAATCAGGTTATAACAGGATAGTCCAAGAAATCAAAGCATTGCAGAAATAGTTATTTTTGCTACGGTCGATGGGTTGTGTTTGCTCTGAAATTGCGATCGCAGCATCAATATTTTCCCTGAATATCCTCCACCTATTCAGCTTTAACACGATCATCCTCTTTCTCTCGCTTTTTCAGGTGATCTGCGTGAAAATTTGCCCAAACCCAAATTACCAAGCAAGAATTTCTGGTAAAAAACTGATCTGGTTGGGGAAGAAACCAGGATAATAAAGCATAATTAACCTTTATAGCTGGGAGCAACCACCATCAGCCAAGATGGTTCAGACTCCAAGCTTTTGATTCAACTTCAGAAATTCACTATGAGTACAGAAAATCTCAATCTTGCGCCAGCGTTACGTGTGGGAGTACTGGGTTTTGGTGGACTCGGACAAGCAGCCGCCAAAGTACTTGCTGGTAAACGAGAAATGACTTTAGTAGCAGTGGCAGATCAAAAAGGCTATGCTTACGCTGCGGAAGGGTTAAATTTTAAAGATTGCATTGCCATTTATCAATCTCAAGGTTCTGTAGGTTATTTAGAACCAGTCGGGACATTAACAAACAACAGTATTCAAGATTTAATTGATACAAATCAACCTGTAGATGGGTACTTTTTGGCATTGCCCAACCTACCCAATGATTTTATTCCTTCCGTAGCGCGGCAGTTTATTCAATCTGGTTGGCGCGGTGTGTTAGTGGATGCAATTAAGCGCACCAGTGCGGTAGAACAGCTAATTGCCATGAAAGACGAACTACAAGCCGCAGGTATTACCTACATGACAGGATGTGGTGCAACACCAGGACTGTTAACTGCTGCTGCTGCTTTAGCCGCCCAAAGCTACGCCGAAATTCACAAAGTCGAGATTACCTTTGGTGTCGGTATTGCTAACTGGGAAGCTTACCGCGCTACCGTGCGAGAAGATATCGGTCATATACCCGGTTATACCGTAGAAACTGCACGGGCAATGACTGACGCAGAGGTAGAAGCATTACTAGATAAAACCAATGGCGTGTTGACCTTAGAAAACATGGAACACGCCGATGATGTGATGTTAGAGTTAGCTGGAATAGTATCACGCGATCGCGTTACTGTTGGCGGTGTAGTGGATACCCGCAATCCCAAAAAGCCCCTCAGCACCAATGTTAAAGTTACAGGGCGCACCTTTGAAGGTAAAATTTCCACCCATACCTTTACATTAGGCGATGAAACCAGTATGGCAGCAAACGTCTGCGGCCCAGCTTTCGGTTATCTTAAAGCGGGAATGCAACTACATCAACGCGGTATTTACGGCATATTCACCGCAGCTGAAATCATGCCTCAGTTTGTGAAATAAGCTGCTGGAGGCCAGAGGCTGGAGGCTAGAAGTAGAGAAGAGATTAAGGGGCTGTTTCTTCTCCTCTTAAACCCTAGCCCCTAATCTCTAGTCCCTAGCCTCTAGCCCCTCTTCCTCTCTTCGTTCTTCTTCCAATAGCAAATATGATGTTTGCATCACAAATGGCAACTCTGCACCGATAAGACCTCGTTGAATGCGTTCTGATGTTTCACTAAACACTACAAACAACGGATATATAGTATTTGCTCCTTCACTTAATATGTGACTATGGCGAGGTGGCATTAACCATTCATAGTCTTGATCTAAGAAAATTTGGGTTTGTCGCCAACGTCCCAACAAATCAGAAAAGTCTTCATGGGGGCGGTGAATAAAGATTAAGATTTCGGCTCCTGTTTTAATTTTCCATTCTGGATCGCACATTAAAATTGCCACATCACAGGGTAGACAAATTGCCTGGGGAACCTCGGAAACAGTTTTACGCAGACGAACAATAGGTAAAGGAATAGTAATTAAGCTTTCATCTGGGCGACGCAAACTAGGAATCATTTCTAGGTATGGTCGGTGTTGTTTGAGGAGAGCGATCGCCGCTTGATGATTGCTATACTCTGCCAAGCTGGCTTCATAGTGAGATTTCTGTACAGGCATAATTTTATAAAGTATGAAGTATAAAGTGTGAAGGATGAAGTATGAAACTTCATCCTTTCGCTTTTTATCCCAGCTTTTCAAACACCTTGAATAACGGCAAATACATCGACATCAAAATAGTACCAACCATACTTCCCAAAACCAAAATCATGATTGGTTCAAGAACACTAGTGAGAGCTTTTACTGCTTGCTCAACTTCATCTTCATAGAAGTCAGCAACTTTCATTAACATCCCATCTAATTCCCCCGTTTCTTCACCAATACTAATCATTTGGATTGCCATTGCTGGAAAGACATTTGCCTTTTGGAGAGCAAGACTAATCATCCCGCCTTGTTGAACTTCTAAACGAGCGCCATCTATCGCATTCGCAATAACTTGATTTCCTGATGTATCTCGGACAATTTCTAGGGAAGTCAAAATCGGCACACCTGAACGAGTCAAAGAACCAAAAGTCCGGCTAAATCTAGCTACGGAAGATTTTTGAATCAAATCACCAAATAAAGGCATTTTTAGAGATAAACGATCAATAGTTTCTCTGCCAACACGAGTTTTATAGTACTGACGATAGGCAAATTTTGCTCCAACAAAAGCACCAATAATAATGAAAACTCTCCAACTTCTTAAAATTTCACTACATGTCATCAAAAATTGTGTTAAAGGAGGTAATTCTGTACCTATTTCCGTGAATATTTTTGCAAAAATAGGTAAGAGAAAAACTGTCATCCCAACAAAGATACTAACAGCAATAAAACCTACCACAGTTGGATAAGCTAGTGCGGATTTAATCTGGTTTTGTAGTCTCGCTACATCTTCTAGTAACTTCGCTAAACGATTGAGTACTTCATCTAAAACACCCCCAACTTCGCCAGCTTGAATCATACTGACATACAAACCATCAAAACAGTCAGGATGCTTCCGCATAGAATCGGAAAGATTGACACCACTCTGCACATCATTACTAATATCAATGAGTGCTTGTTTCATCTTTGGATTGGTACACTGCTCTGCCAGTACCCCCAAACCTCTCACAATGGCAACACCCGCATTGACTAAGGTCGCAAGTTGTCGAGAAAAAACCGCTTTTTCTTTAATTGGAACCTTAACAAATGAATTCTTAATTTTTTGGAAATCAAAACTGAGTGGCAAGCCTTGAGATTGTTTGAGTTCTTGAACTAAAAAACCTTTATCTCTAAGATTAGTCCGGGCTTCGGCTAGAGATTCAGCAACGATTTTTTCAGTTCGAGATTTTCCTTGAGGATCTCGAATTTTGGCGATGAAGGTTGGCATAGATAGATGAATTCAAAATTCAAAATTTTAAATTTGGTAAATCAGCAATAATTAATAGCCAACTAATAATTGACTATTAATTATTACTTGTCTGATTCAACATGAAATTTTAGTGAGCTTTAGCAGCACCAGGTTTTGCTCCGGCTGGGGGTGTTGATGCCCCAATCAAACGTTGAATTTCATCGGGCTTGGAAGTCTTAGACATTGCTGCTTCAAAAGAAATTGTTCCGGCTTTGTAGTAATCAGCTAAAACTTTCTCCAGAGTTTGCATTCCTAACTTACCGCCTGTCTGAATTGCTGAGTAAATCTGTGAAGTTTTACCTTCTCGAATCAAGTTAGAAATAGCCGGTGTCACAATCAAAATTTCTTGAGCCATGACTCGGCCATACTCTCCTGGTTTGGGGTTTTTCTTCGGTACTAAAGTTTGGCTAAATACGGCGACGAGGGAGTTAGATAACTGTACCCGTACTTGGGTTTGTCTTTCATGAGGGAAAACGTCGATAATCCGGTCAACTGTTTGGGCGGCGGAACTAGTGTGTAGTGTGCCGAATACCAAGTGACCTGTTTCTGCGGCGGAGATTGCCAAAGAAATTGTTTCTAAATCCCGCATTTCCCCCACCAGCATAATGTCTGGATCTTCCCGGAGGGCAGCTTTTAAGGCGTTAGCAAAGCTCTTTGTATCTTCGCCCAACTGCCGTTGGTGAACTAAGCTTTTAATTGGTTCGTAGACAAATTCAATTGGGTCTTCTACCGTCAAAATATGTTCGGCTTTAGTACGATTAATCAAGTCAATGATGGCGGCGAGAGTTGTTGTTTTGCCAGAACCTGTAGGGCCTGTCACCAAAATTAAGCCTCTGGGCTTATCTGCCATTTCTCGGACAACATCTGGTAAACCTAGTTTTTCAAAGTTAGGAATTTTGGAACTTAAGGCTCGTAAACAAGCTGCATAAGAGCCTCGTTCTTTGTAAACATTCACCCGAAAACGTGCCAAACCCTTTACGCCATAAGAACAATCTAATTCCCAGGTTTGTTCTAGAGTTTTACGCTGGGTATTATTGAGCATACTAAAGATTAATCTTTGGCATTGATCATTAGTCAAGACTTGATCGCCAATGGGTGTGAGTTTACCACTAATGCGGAAGTAGGGAGGCAAGCCAGCAGATAAGTGCATATCCGAACCACCCATTTCAATCATTTGTTCCATCAAGTCTTCAATCATCATTTCCATAGTTCTGCTTCCTTTGTGTCAGTTGTCCTTCGTCAGTTGTCAGCTGTCATTTGTCATTGGTGTTTACTAATGACTATTGGCAATTGACCAATCATTAATCTTGAAATCTGGGTGTCATACAGTAGGGACAATCCAGCCATTCGGGTTTGAGTTCAGCACTACAAGTTCGACAGGTCAGGCCTGTCTTACGTTTGGCTTTGAGTTCTGCTTCTAAGCCTGTATCGGTAAACGTCACCCGATCAACTTCTTCTAAGGTGGTGGCTCCTTGACGTACTAAATCTAAGCTGTAGGCCAATAGGGTTTTCATTCCTTCTTCTACAGCCACTTCTTTGATGCGTTCTGTAGGTGCTTCTTGGTTAATCAAGGTTTGGAGGTTTTCTGAGACACGCATCACTTCATACACACCACAGCGTCCTTTGTAACCAACACCATTACAGCTTGGACAAACATGATTTGTGGCTTTGGCATCGGCTAAAGCTTCTGCTGTCAAAGTATTCGCTTTATAGAAAGTAAGTTCCACATCTTGGGAAGCAGATAGACCATAGCGAGCTAGTTCTTCTGTTGTGGGAGTGTAGGGAATGCGACAGTC
Organism: Aulosira sp. FACHB-615; assembly: GCF_014698045.1. Lineage (GTDB taxonomy): Bacteria > Cyanobacteriota > Cyanobacteriia > Cyanobacteriales > Nostocaceae > Nostoc_B. The sequence goes on along the minus strand of NZ_JACJSE010000001.1, from coordinate 147,912 downwards.
AGAACAGACTCGCCGCACCAAGCGTTGTGCTAACACACCAATTAAGGAACTAGAAACCATGAATGGTTCAATGCCCATTTCACCTAAACGAGCGATCGCACCTGGGGCATCGTTAGTGTGTAGAGTAGTTAATACTAAGTGACCTGTTAACGCCGCCTCAATCGCTGTTTTGGCAGTTTCTTTATCCCGCGTTTCCCCCACCAGCAACACATCCGGGTCTTGGCGCAAAAAAGCCCGCAGTGCTGTGGCAAAATCCAATCCTTTTTCTCGAATTACCTGTACTTGAGTAATCCCTGGCAAACTATACTCAATCGGGTCTTCAACTGTACTGATATTAATGCCCGGTGAGTTCTTTTCTGCCAATGCTGAGTACAAGGAAGTTGTTTTCCCAGAACCCGTTGGCCCAGTTACCAAAATCAGACCAAAGGGACGACTCACCATTTCCTGAACAATACTCAAGGTTTCAGGATCAGTAATTAACTTATTCAATCCCAATTGGGTAGAAGAGTTATCCAAAATCCGCAGTACAACCTTTTCCCCATAGCGACTGGGCAAGGTATTCACCCGGAAGTCTACCTTTCTCCCTTCAAACATCCGCCGGATGCGTCCGTCTTGAGGGACACGTCGTTCAGCAATGTCTAAGCTGGCAATGATTTTAAATCTGGCTGTGACTGCTGGAATAATTTTTTTCGGCAAGGGATCGAAGGCTTCACGCAATACACCATCTTTGCGAAACCGAACCCGGAGGTTTTCTTCTTGCGGCTCGACGTGAATATCCGAAACCTTCTCATGCAGTGCTTTAGCTAGAATCCGGTTCACCAAGTTGATGACAGGAGCATCTTCCGCACCCTTCATTGCTGATCCCAAATCAGCTTCCATCTCGTCGGGAGCGTCATCTAAGCCTAAATTGCCGAGATTTTCTAAATCTTGATTGATATCTGTAAACTTTTCTTGTTCCAGATGTTTTTGCTTCACCGCTAAATCATCCAAATATTGGTTGATTAGCTGCTGATAATCTTCTTGAGTAATCACCATGCGCTGCAATGCCAAACCTTGGGGGCGCAAAATGCGATTCAGATCATCGGAAGCTTCTAAGTTATCTGGATCGACCATTGCCACTAAAACGCTTGGTGGGTTTTGGTCTTCGTTTTTTGATAGGGGTACTAAACGATGGCGACGGCAAACATCCACTGGGATCAGAGTTTCAATCAAGCTCCCGACATTTGTATTGCCAATTGTATTGATTTCCGGATCAAGGGAATCAACGCCGTATAGTATTTTAAGTTCAAATAGCTGTTGTTTTTTATACTGTCTAAGAAATTCCGGCGATAGTTGTCGCCCAGTGATCGACTCCAGCACTTCCGTCAGGGGTCTGCCAGATTTGCGGCTTTCAATCAGTGCCTGTCTCATCTGTTCGCTATTAACATAGCCAGATTGCACTAGCTTACTGCCGAATGGCGAAAACTCTGTTCGGGTCGTGAGAGCGGTACTGCGCCGTTGTGGTGACGATTGAGTCATAGGTGAGCAATTAGTAGGGGAAAACCTCTGCTTAGAGTATTCCCAAGCTACGGCTCAGAATTTTCATTTAAACTTAATAAAATTTCTAGGAAGTCTAAAATTTATACTTCATACTTTATCCTTGGTCGTTCGGCTTCCCGTCCTGAGAGAGTATGCGCTAATATATTCACCATTTGTCACAATAGGATGACGGTGATATCACTTCCAGAACTATGTTGACAATCAAATCTCCTTCCACAGTGATTTATTGTCCACAAGAGGATCTGGAATAGACCATGATGGACGAAAATAAACAGGTAAACAATACAAGCCAGCAATTGGGTGAACCAACAGAGGTAAAGCAAGACATGATGAGCGACTCCCCAGCCCAAATCAACTCCAACGAATCTGGCAGCGAAGTTACTGAGCAAGTGGCAGCCACAAGCAATGTATCAGGAGATACGGCTGCGCTCAATCAAGAAGATGGCTTCGCTGCTACTGAGAAAACACCAGCAGACACGGCAGCTTTGACAGAATTGACTCAACAAATAGAGTCTCTCAAGGCGCAGGTAGAAGAACGTAGTGGTCAGTACATGAGGATTGCGGCAGATTTTGAAAATTACCGCAAACGTACTAGCAAAGAAAAAGAAGAGCTAGACGTACAAGCGAAGCGGAATACAATTTTAGAATTACTGCCAGTGGTCGATAATTTTGAACGGGCGCGAGCGCACCTCAAGCCACAAACTGACGGTGAGATGACAATTCACAAAAGTTATCAAGGAGTTTATAAACAATTAGTGGATTGTCTGAAACGGTTGGGAGTATCACCGATGCGTCCAGAAGGTGAACAGTTTGATCCTAACCTCCATGAAGCAGTAATGCGCGAACCTACGGATGAACATCCAGATGGAACAGTGTTAGAAGAGTTAGTACGCGGATATTATATAGGCGATCGCGTGCTACGTCATGCAATGGTCAAGGTGGCTGCTCCGAAGGAGGATACACCATCTGCACCAGAGGATCAGTCGAGTCCAGCCAACAGTTAAAATTAAAAGTTAAAAGTTAAAAGTCAAAACAAATCATACTATTAACTTTTGATTTTAATTTTCTAGAAGGAAGGATGTAAGGGTGTCCAAGTTTTCACCTACACCCTTACGCTTGATTTCTTGCCCGTAGATATCCCGTACACTACGGCAAAAGCATTCAGTACAAATACTGTAAGTATGGGAAAAGTTATAGGGATCGACTTAGGCACGACTAACAGTTGCGTCGCAGTTTTAGAAGGTGGTCAGCCGATTGTAATTGCCAATTCGGAAGGCGGACGAACTACTCCTAGTATTGTGGGATTTGGCAAGGGTGGCGATCGCTTGGTCGGTCAGCTGGCAAAACGCCAAGCCGTAACTAATGCCGAAAATACAGTCTACAGTATCAAACGATTCATCGGTCGTCGTTGGGAAGATACGGAACATGAACGCGATCGCGTTCCTTACAATTGTGTTAAAGGCCGAGATGAAACTGTTGATGTTCAAATTCGTGGCAAAAATTACACCCCTCAAGAAATTTCCGCGATGATTCTGCAAAAATTGAAGCAGGACGCGGAAAATTTTTTAGGAGAATCTGTCACCCAAGCCGTAATTACCGTACCAGCATATTTTACCGATGCCCAAAGACAAGCAACTAAAGATGCTGGGACAATCGCTGGTTTAGAAGTATTACGCATTATCAATGAACCAACGGCGGCGGCTTTAGCTTTTGGCTTGGATAAGCAAGACCAAGAGCAGCTAATTCTCGTGTTTGACTTGGGCGGTGGTACGTTTGACGTATCGATTTTGCAACTGGGAGATGGAGTTTTTGAAGTTAAAGCCACTAGCGGTAATAATCAACTAGGTGGTGATGACTTCGATAACTGTATTGTGCGCTGGATGATTGAACGCTTCCAGGAACAAGAAAAAATCAACCTAGCCCAAGACAAAATGGCTTTGCAGCGTCTACGGGAAGCCGCAGAAAAAGCCAAAATCGAACTCTCTAGTATGGGTAATACTTCGATTAACTTGCCATTTATTACCGCCGACGCATCCGGGCCAAAGCATCTAGAGACGGAACTCAGCCGTTCTAAATTTGAAGAACTTGCGGCACATTTGATTGAGGCGACGATTGAACCCATGATTCAATCCCTCAAAGATGCTGACCTCAAACCCCAAGACATAGACAAAATTATTTTAGTTGGTGGTTCAACTAGGATTCCGGCTGTTCAAAATGCTTTAATTAAATTTTTTAACGGCAAAACGCCCGATCGCTCGATTAACCCAGATGAAGCTGTCGCATTGGGAGCCGCCATTCAAGCGGGTGTTCTCGGTGGTGAAGTTGATAATCTTTTATTATTGGATGTCACTCCCCTGTCTTTGGGGATTGAAACCCTGGGCGAAGTCTTCACCAAAATTATCGAACGTAACACCACAATTCCTACCAGCAAATCCCAAGTTTTTTCCACAGCAATTGATGGTCAAACTTCTGTAGAAATTCACGTTCTCCAAGGGGAACGGGCAATGGCACGGGATAATAAAAGTTTAGGTAAGTTTTTGTTGGCGGGGATTCCTCCGGCTCCCCGTGGTGTCCCGCAAATTGAAGTATCTTTTGAAATTGATGTTAACGGTATCCTCAAGGTTGCGGCTCAAGATAAAGGAACCGGTCGAGAGCAAAGTATTCGGATTACTAACACTGGTGGTTTGAGTGCTAACGAAGTCGAACGGATGCGCCAAGAAGCAGAAGTATTTGCTGAGGAAGACAAAAAACGCAAGGAATTTGTCGAACTGAAAAACCAAGCGGACAATTTGTTAATCAGTTACGAATCTACCTTGAAGGATAATGGCAACTTGATTGGCGAGCAGATGAAAACTTTAGCCCATGAAAAGTTTGTCCAACTGCAAGCTGTGATGAGTAATCCCAGTATTTCTGTGCAAGAATTTCAAAATTGTTTAGATGACTTCCAGCAAACTCTATTTGCGATCGGTGCTGATGTTTATAACCGCGCAAACAATCCCAATACAGAAGAAGGTGAAGCAGGTTCCGAGCCATTATTAGCATCTGGACTAGAAAATTCTGCCAGTGGAACTGTCATCCCTCAATTTAATTTCGATTTTGATGAGGAAATGACTGCACAAGCTGATTATGAGGCGATAGACTAAAGGATAAAGTTTAAAGTATGAAGTATGAAGTTTAAACCTTACATACTTTGTTCTTTAATCTGGAAATTCTGTCTTACTACAGATGCAATGTACTACAAATGGGGGGTTTTCCACACCTAATGGTGCGGTTAGCCCCTCTAGTTCATCAGCAGGGTTTTTTCCTGTCACGTAGCACAATTGTAAAAGAGACAGCCAAAGCTTCTAGCATCTGCTAACTTTGCTGTTAACTTTCGTTAGTCCTTGTCGTCTCCCACGTAACAGTAAATTTGACTCAACATTTGCTGGTGATTTTTATAAAAGGTAAAAGGTACAATCAATTATTAATAAAAGTTAATCTATGCCTTCTGCCTTACAAAAGTGCTGAGTATTGAGTGCTGAGTAAAAAAGTCTAGTCCCTAGCCTCTAATCCCTAGCCTCTAGCCTCTAGCCCCTAATCCCTAGCCTCTAGTCCCTACCTTCTATCTTTTACCTTTGCTATATGGCCCGCGACTATTACGAAATTCTGGGTGTCTCTCGTGACGCCGACAAAGAAGAAATCAAACAAGCTTACCGCCGTTTAGCCCGTAAGTATCACCCAGATGTGAACAAAGAACCGGGCGCAGAGGATCGGTTTAAAGAAATCAACCGCGCTTATGAGGTACTCTCAGAACCAGAAACCAGGGCGCGTTATGATCGCTTTGGCCCAGAAGGTGTTTCCGGTGCTGGTGTGGGCTTTCAAGACATGGGTGATATGGGTGGTTTTGCCGATATCTTTGAAAGCATTTTCAGTGGCTTTGCTGGCGGCGGTATGGGTGGACAGACAGCGCAAAGACGGCGCAGTGGCCCAGTACGGGGTGATGATTTACGACTAGACCTCAAGTTGGATTTCCGCGAAGCAGTATTTGGTGGCGAAAAGGAAATTCGCATTTCTCACCTCGAAACTTGTGAAGCTTGTAATGGTTCAGGCGCAAAACCAGGAACCCGCCCCCGTACTTGTTCCACTTGTAGCGGTTCTGGTCAAGTACGCCGTGTTACTAGAACTCCTTTTGGTAGTTTCACACAAGTTTCCACTTGTCCGACTTGTAATGGTACTGGTTCGGTAATTGAAGATAAGTGTGATGCTTGTGACGGTCGAGGTACAAATCAAGTTACCAAAAAACTCAAAATTACAATTCCGGCTGGGGTAGATAACGGTACACGTTTACGCATAGGACAAGAAGGTGATGCAGGTCAACGTGGTGGCCCTCCCGGAGATTTATACGTTTACCTGTTTGTTAACGAAGATGAAGAATTTCAACGCGATGGCATTAATGTGCTTTCGGAAATTAAGGTGAGCTATTTACAAGCCATTTTAGGCTGTCGTTTGGAAGTGAATACAGTTGACGGGCCAGTGGAATTAATCATTCCCCCAGGAACGCAGCCAAATACAGTGATGAAGCTGGAAAATCGTGGCGTACCTCGCTTGGGTAATCCGGTGAGTCGGGGCGATCATCTCCTAACAGTGTTAATTGATATCCCCACCAAAATCATCCCAGAGGAGAGAGAATTGCTAGAAAAGCTGGCTAAAATTAAAGGCGATCGCACTGGTAAAGGTGGTTTAGAAGGATTCTTGGGGAATTTGTTTAAATAATGAGTCTATCTTCTGTGTCTACTCCCGATGCTCAACTGGATTTGCGCGGTACTCCTTGTCCGATTAATTTTGTGCGGACAAAACTCCGCCTGGAAAAAATGTCGCCAGGAGATTTGCTAGAAGTATGGCTCGACCCCGGAGAACCAATCGAGCAAGTTCCTGATAGCTTAACAATGGCTGGCTATGAGGTAGAGCAAATTACAAACTGTAGCGAGTATTTTTCTTTGTTAGTCCGTCGTCCGGCCGTTAATCAATGATGGCTGTTGCTACTGATGGACAGTTAATCGGTACAGTTTTGGCTGTACAAGCCAATTTTTACAAGGTACAGCTAGATCAAAAAGATAGGGAGATAGATCCTGCTCATCTCCCTATACTTTTGTGTACCCGCAGAACTAGGTTAAAAAAAATTGGACAGCAGGTGATGGTGGGCGATCGCGTGGTGGTGGAAGAACCAGATTGGGCTGGTGAACGTGGTGCGATCGCAGAAGTTCTACCCCGCACCGGACAATTAGACCGACCGGCGATCGCCAATGTCAACCAAATTATGTTGGTCTTTGCTGTTGCTGATCCGCCTTTAGAAGCTTATCAATTAAGTCGATTTTTAGTCAAAGCTGAGTTCACTGGTTGGGATGTGGTTTTGTGTTTGAATAAAAGCGATTTAATCTCAGTCCAGGAACAGCAAGAAATTAGCGATCGCCTCTTAGGTTGGGGGTATCAACCGTTATTTATCAGTGTGCAGAAGAGTATCAATATTGACCAAGTATTAACTTATCTTAGTCATAAAACTACTGTAATTGCTGGCCCTTCTGGTGTGGGGAAATCCAGCTTAATTAATGCCCTTATCCCTGATATTAACCTGCGAGTTGGGGAAGTTTCTGGTAAACTTGCCCGTGGTCGTCATACAACGCGCCATGTAGAATTATTTGAATTACCTGATGGTGGTTTGTTAGCCGATACTCCTGGCTTTAATCAACCAGATTTAGATGCTCAACCAGAAGAATTAGTTTACTATTTTCCCGAAGTCAGAAAGCTATTAGAAGCGAATCACTGTCGATTTGGAGATTGTTTGCATCGAGACGAACCTGATTGCGCCGTGCGGGGAAATTGGGAACGCTATGAACATTATCTAGAGTTTTTAGAGGAAGCGATCGCCAGACAAACTCAATTAAACCAACAAGCCGATCCTGAATCTACCTTGAAGTTAAAAACCAAAGGTAAAGGACAGAGTAAATACGAACCCAAACTAGAAAGTAAGAAATATCGTCGAGTTTCCCGCAAAACTCAACTGCAAGCATTACAAGACTTATATCAAGATAGCGAAGAGTGAAATAAACATATATTAGCTCACGCACCCATACCTGAATATCGTTTCAAGCCCGCCCGCCACAACAAACGGTTTGCGCCCAAAAATATCATTGTCCAACCAATCATACATAAAAAACCCCGCCCTATATCTACAGGTAATCCCACCAAAATACTTGCAGGGAAATCAATTAAATAGGGAAAAGGTGTAAATAACACAATATTCCGCACAAATTCAGGAAACACATTTAAAGGTGCAACCATCCCCGATAAAAATAAAAAAAATAAGAACCAGAAATTTTCTAAAGCACTAGCACGTTCTGTCCAAAAAGCTAACACAGCAAAGGTGTACTGAATAACAAACCGCAAGATAAATGCTAACACCACTGCTAACGTAAATAGAAACACTTGCCCAAAACTGGGCAACCAAAAGGACTGGGGATACAGTGCAAAAAATAAAATTATTAGCACTATGGTAAATGGTATCCGCGTTACTCTTTCAGCCAGATGGGAGGCGACATGATGCCATACTGGATCTAGTGGTTGTAATAATCTAGGTGAAAGTTTACCTTCTACCACTTCCTTTTCAAATTCCCAAATTACCCAAGCAACGGTAATTTGTCTAACTACAAAAACTGTGAGAAAATAACGAGAAAAATCTATAGAAGACAGACCAAATTTGCCTCCTTGTGCTGCTTGCATCCAAACACCCATCAGGATTATAGGTAAAGACCCAGACAACACCCATAAAATTAGTTCTGCACGAAACTCCAACATGTAGGTGTTGTATACAGCTAAAAAAGTTAAAGCTTTTCTAATAAATTTTCTCATTTGTTATTTGTTATACAAATTTGAAAGAAGAATGCGACAGATAGAAATCAGGAAAGTTTTATTGGAGCTAGATTTCTTAATTATGAATTGCGAATTGGTAAACTATTAACCCGCAGATCCCTAAGCATCAGGATCTTCGCCTAATTCTCGTAAACGGGCGGCTAAACGTTCAGCGCGGGCTTGGGCAGCTTGGACTTGGGCCTGTGCTGCTTCAGCTTGGGCTTGTGCCGTTTCAGCTTGGGCTTGTGCCGTTTCAGCTTGAGCTTGTGCAGCCTCAGCTTGGGCTTGGGCGGCTTCTTCTGGTAGAGGGACAAGATTACCATCAGTATCGTAAAACCGCAGCCAAATAGCTGTTTCTCTGTCTACTGTGCCTTCCCAAGTTCCCAGCCATAAGCCTAAACGCTGACACCATAGCCAGCCGCGTTCATTTGCTGGTATGGGCTGATAATTTTGATTGCCATCTAAATGCCAGCCTTGTAAAGAATTTGGGTCAAAGGGGTCATAGATAAAGTAATCTGGGGTGCGGAAGGTTTGTTGATAAATTTCTTTTTTGGTCACTTTATCAACCCGCGCCGTAGATGGTGACATTAATTCGACAATGACATCTGGGTAACGGCCGTTTTCTTCCCACACGACCCAACCTTGTCTGGGGATAGTACCATCAACATTGATTACAGCGAAAAAATCTGGGCCACGAAAATCATTGTTACGTGCTTGGGTACTGCTGTAGTAGATGAACATATTACCACCTGTGTAAAAGTCGTTTCGGTCAGCCCAAGCTTGCTGTAATGACCGAATTAAGACATTCATGGCAATACGGTGACGATTTGACTCCAAAGGTTCTCCATCATCAAATATTAAATCTGTGGGTGGCATGGGGGGTTGCCAGTCCGCAATATCATCTACGATATCAGTCGTTTGGGATGTGATTTCTAAATCTGGCTTACTTATTGTCATACCAACCCCTAAAGTAGACTGTCAAAACTTGTGCATACACTAATCATTACCAATTTTGCAGCCACCATCCACACAGTATGTTGACTGATAGGTAGTATCACGTTTGCCAAACAGAGTATAACGATTGTCACGGATTTGTTCGTAAAAGCGATTGCCTGCCCATTTCATCCCCGGTATAGTGCGGTAAGCATCCACAAACAAACTGCCCAGTGGTAATAACTTGCCAATTTCTTCGGCTGCATCACTACCTTGCCAACGTCGTTCAGGGGCATTAGCATCAATTAATATCATTCCTTGTTGACAATCTTGGGATGTAATGCCCCATTGTGTAAGTGTTTGTTCGTCTTGCATCGCAGCATAAAGAAACAGTTTACCTTGGTCTAAAGTTTCTAAAAATTGGACTAAGGTAACGCAGAGATTGCAATTTCCGTCATATATTACGTAATAATTCATTTAAATAGCATTTTTATTTCGGATTACGGTTTAAGTATAGCGTTACACATATATTTATTATCTCTGCGGTGAGGATGATGCTGGAAGAGACAATCCTAAAAGTTGATTTTACTCAAGAAGATGCTTGTGCAGAAGTTCTGCCGCGATCGCATATAAGTTCTAGTTACAATGCCAAATGGGATGGTATTCGTCTAGATATTCATCACCAGCCTGCCCATGAAACCCCCGAACATTCAACCCAACAACATATCATCTCGATCAACTTAGACTATCATCTTCTCCAAGCAGAACGAGTTTTAGACGGACGCTTTCAGCAAGAACATATTCTTAATGGTGATGTCGCCATTATTCCCGCCAATACCCCTCACGTCTGTCGTTGGACATCGGAAACTGATTTTCTACTCCTGAGTTTAGACCCTACTTTTTTCAATCAAATTATCTTAGAGTCGGTTGATTTACAAGGTGTGGAGTTAACACCCTACTTTGCTGCACCGGAACCGTTAATTCAGCAAATAGCTTTAGCCCTGAAGTCAGAATTAGAATCAGGTGGTGTCGGTAGCCAACTGTATATTGAGTCTCTCAAAACTACACTCTGTGTTCACCTGCTAAAACACCACTCAGTCACCAGTAATAAAGTTTCGCAGTTGTTGAATCATAAAGGTCTTTCGCCAAGAAAGTTACGTCAAGCTGTTTCATACATCCATGACAACCTCGAACGAGATTTGACATTAACAGAAATTGCGGCAGTTGTGGGAATGAGTATGTATCATTTTTCTCGCTTATTTAAACAATCTACAGGTCTGGCACCGCATCAGTATGTGATTAATTGCCGAATTGCTAAAGCAAAAAAACTTTTAACTGGAACTGAAAAAACAATCGAACAAATATCAGAACAAGTTGGTTTTCAAAGTCAAAGTCATTTTACCAATGTCTTTCGCAAGCTTATGGGGATAACACCAAAAGCATACAGAGAGCATGTAAAAATTTGATTATTTAATCAACAGAATACGGAAGTGCTGAGTTATGAGTTATGAGTAAAAAGTAAAATGAATTGCACGTCAGCTCATAGAGTCTAAAGTTAACCCAGGGTGCTTCAAGTCGGGAACCATAAGCTAGTCATGGAGGTTCACTCAGCACTCAGCACTTTCAACTCAGCACTCCTAAAAGTTATGTTTTCCCGCTCACAATTCCTGACCACTGGACTTTTTTCTGTTGTTCACGACGGTAGGAAAAGAAATGTTCAGGAGTTTGGTATGTACAATAAGGGGCGATCGCAATTTGTTCTGAACTAATGCCTAAATTTTCTAACTGCAAAGTATTGACCCGCCGCACATCAACTCTCACTTTTCCTGGTTCTGGGTCGGATAATAAGGGAGAATTGGGTAATTCATGTAACGTCTGAACAATTTTTTGGGTGTCATTATGTGATATAATACTGGCTCCAATTTCCGCAGCTACCTCAACTGAGACTTGATAAACTTCACCAGCGATCGCCGGGCCGAGGGCAACTCTTAAGTCCTGTACTTGACTTCCTTGGGCTTGTAATCGGGCGATCGCCTGGGGGACAATCTTCGCCGCCGTCCCTCGCCAACCAGCGTGTAATGCAGCTACCTGTCCAGTTCGCACATCCCCAATTAATACAGGTGTACAGTCTGCACTGGCTACCCAAACTGCTTGTAAAGGTTGTTCGGTAATTAAACCATCCGCCAAGGCAAAAGCAGATTCCTCATCGCCTGTAATTTCCTTAACTTGGGAATCAACTTCTTGGGGCGTGAGAACAGTATTGCCATGTACCTGTTTTAAGCGATACACCGATGCTTCTGGGTGCAGAACGGGAGTTAAATCTTGGGGCGATCGCGGCCAGAACTGGTGAGTAAAAAAGCCGTGTTGCCAGTTTGCTAAAAGACTACAGGTAAGGTACGGTAGTCCTTCCCAATTGCGCCAGTGCCAAGTGTGCATCTTGAACCTAACCAAAAATAGAGGGTATTGAATATGAGGTTTTGGTATGCAGGAGGAAAAATTACAGGATTTACACAGTGAGACGAAAAATCAATGGTTTGGTAAGGGTGAAAGGGTATAGGGATGTATGTATTCAAAACCCTTACACTCCTACCCTTTCACCCCTTCACCCAATCTCCACAGATAAACTGCGTGCGTAAGTCCTGATGTTTTCCTTCCTACTCCCTATTCCCTTTTATCAAAATCAGCCAATTAATGTTAACTTGAACAACGGTATTTGCGGTTCATGTCTGTGGAATTTGATCGACAAAAGTTAGAATTAGCATTGCAATCAGGAAGAAACGGGGAAAATTCATTATTTTCGCTACATATTTTTGATCATCTTGCTTCCACTAATCAAACATTGTGGAATTTATTAGCCCAGGGTGCAGAATCTTGGTCTGTGGTGATTGCCCAACAACAAACTGCGGGTAGAGGACAATGGGGAAGACAATGGATTTCTCACCCTGGTGGGCTATACCTTTCTGTTGCGATCGCCCCTAAACTAGAAGCTAGTGCCAGTTATCAACTAACTTTAGCTAGTGCTTGGGGTATAGCTAACCAACTGCGCTGTTATGGCGTGGATGTGGGAATTAAATGGCCTAATGATCTAGTTTTAAATGGTCGTAAATTAGGTGGCATTTTAACAGAAACCAAAATCAATCATGGCTATATTCATCAAGCAGTAATTGGAGTTGGGATTAACTGGACAAACCCAGTACCCGAAACGGGAATTAACCTCGAAATGTGGCAAGCCTGCTACGCTACCAAACCGATTTCTTGTCTGGAAACTCTCACTTCCGTCGTTTTACGGGGAATAGAGTCCGGTATGGAATGCCTTGTTAAAGAAGGAATAAATATACTCTTGTCTCGCTATTTGGAATTACTCACCAATGTAGGTGACAAAGTGTACATTCATGATTTGGCAGGCACTGTAGTCGGCGTTACTTCTCAGGGTGAATTACGTGTTTCTGTGGAAACGTATGATACAACAGACATAAAAACAACAGAACTTTATATTGAACCCGGTACAATTACGCTAGGGTACCGTAAATCTTCTGTACCATTGTAGGTTTGTTATAAATTTAGCTCTTTGGGCAAGACAAACCACTGGCATCATCTCTTGAGGCAAATTTAAAATAACTGAGAGAACTAATGACGCAGCGCAATACATCTGCCCATAATCACTCCCAAGGCTCGAACCAGCAAGGTATGACCAAAAAACGTTTTGTATCTACCCTGCCAGCCCAGAGTCTCTGTTTACTAAGTAGCTTTAGCCTGCTTAGTGGTGGCTTCGTTTTTGCCCAAACAGAAACATCCATCGATAACATTGTTCCTGTAGAAAATTCCCAACCAACAGCTAAAACAAATTTCATCAAAAAAGATATTGTTATCCCAGCAGCCCCCAAGGCGCAGGCGGAATTTTCTCAAAGACGAGCTAACCTCAACCAAAGACTCCGCAAACCAGAGGTTGCACAATCCAAAGAGCCTGTTAGACAGTCGAAACCGCAAGCTGAAGCAGCCGTTGAGCCAGTTTTTACAACTCGGCAGGAACGCACCCCAACACCAACTGCACAGCCGAAACCATCCAGCGTCCGCACCGCTAAACCCAAGCTGGAAGTCACTCAACCAAGTGCCAGTGCTAGAGAAGAGGTAGTTAAACCAGTAGCGCCGCGCACCATACCAGAAACACTTCCAAAAGTCGCTCAACCGGTGAATAACTCTAACAGCACAGTTGAAGCCACGACTGGAAAAGTTAAAGATTCTAACAACGCCTACATTGACTCCAACAATTACGGCACTGAGGCGACAAATACTTATCAAGCCCCCAATTCTGTAATCATCACAGAACGTTCTAGTGGTTGTCGCACAATTTTGCCATCAGGACAAGCTATATCCCTCGGTTTTTGTAACCAAGCTCAACCTGCTGGTAATCAGCGTGTCGCTTCTGAGAGTAAACCCGCCCCCAATTGGCTGAAAAAAAGCCAAAATGCTCAGTTAGCTACTGCGCCCTTAGCGCGGCCTATCAATAGTACGGGTAACACCCCTACAACCCGTGTTGCTTATGGTGGGGAAGTTAAGACAGCCTTTAGTCCTAATCGGTTTATTCCTAATCCCAACGATTTTGGTGCAACCAAAGTCAGCGCCACACCCGTTGCACCCAGCGCCGGTGCTTTAGCCCCACCAACAATTGAAGGGAACTTAGCACCCCGTGTTAGTACTGTGGCTTACGATATTCCTTTAGCCTCAGTTCTGCCCCAAATTCCCTTTACAAATACCATTGCCTATCGTGGTGGTACAGGTATTAGCTATCCCCTGTCTATTCCAGCCACAATTACATCGTTGTTTGGCTGGCGAATTCACCCCATTACGGGCAATCGCCGTTTCCATGCGGGTACAGATTTAGGTGCACCGATGGGTACACCAATTCTCGCCGCCGCTAAAGGTCAGGTAGAGACAGCTGGTTGGGTTGGTGGTTATGGCTTGACAGTGATTTTGAATCATAATTCCGCCCAGCAAACCCTTTACGGTCACATGTCCGAAATCTTTGTCCAACCTGGACAAGTTGTGGAATCAGGAATGGTAATTGGCAGAGTTGGTAGTACAGGCAACTCTACAGGGCCACACCTACACTTTGAAGCGCGTCAATTGACCCAGGATGGATGGGTGGCTGTTGATCCCAATGGACAATTACAAGCAGGTCTGAGTCAGTTGTTAAACTCCATTCGCACAGCCCAAGTAGGTGGCGATTCAGGAAGTTAATAAGTATGAAGGCTGAAGTATGAAGTCTGAAAAATCAATTTCATACTTCACACTTCATACTTCAGACTTTTACAAATATCCGTGTTCTGCTAAGAATGTTGGGGTAATTTCATTAAATCCAGTCTCATCGGATGATGTTGACTGTTTTTTGCCAGGGTAAAGAAATTTTTCCACGTACTTGCCGAGAATATCTCCTTCTAAATTTACCCAACTGCCAGAGACAAGATAGCGGAGATTGGTGTCAGCGTAGGTGAGGGGAATAACAGCTACAGTAAATTGCGACAGTTCTGGTTCGTAGGCAGCTACTGTGAGACTGATGCCATTGACCGCAATGCTACCTTTAGGGACAATATACCGCGCGATCGCTTCAGGTGCAGTAAATGTCATTTCCCAAGAAGTCACCGTCTGTTGGGCTGTAAGTAATCGACCTACACCGTCTACATGACCCATGACAAAATGACCGCCGACTTTACTACCCACCCGCAGCGAAGCTTCTAAATTCACATAACTCTGTTTTGTTTCTTCTAGACCTAGTGTAGTGCGACGCAGCGTTTCTGGAGAAGCTGTGGCTATAAACCCATCTTTTAAAATTTCTTCAACAGTTAAGCAAACCCCATCTACAGCCACGCTGTCACCGTAAGCTAAATCCTGCATAATTACATTAGATGACTGACTCACACAAGTAATTTGCCAAGAATCGCCCCCTAGGGGTTTGATTGTTCCTAAACTTTGGACTAATCCTGTAAACACGGCTGTTCTGTGAAACTAACTCTATTTATTGCCTAATTTTGCCGAAAATCAACTGGTATTTCTTACAAGAATGCAAGACATTTTAAGTATAATTTCTGACTGTTTTTATTATAAGGTTGATAACACATTCACCTCTTTCTCAAGGCATACTTGGTTAAGAAGGTGATTGTCTAGGTAGACTCCTTTAACTTACTCTGGTGTTCACACCAAGTTAGGAGTTTAATAGAAGCAATTATAGAAAACCTGCCTATGTTTATTTCTTCTCTTTACACACCCAGAAAAGGTATAAAATGTTACCAATATTTCAAGCTCTCCCAGAATTGTAGAGGCTTCGCCAATGATTGAAATGAAAGTCGCTGGCATAGCATTAGATGCCATAACTCGTAGCCCGATTGTACTGTTAAAAGATGCGTCAGATCGGCGTGCTTTACCAATTTATATTGGTCAAGAACAGGCTAGGGCAATTATGGGGGCGCTGGAGAATCAAAAGCCGCCCAGACCGTTAACTCATGACTTAATGGTAAATATTCTAGAGACGTGGAATATGACTCTAGAAAAGGTGATTATTCATTCCTTGCAGAAGGACACATTTTATGCAGCTTTGATTGTGCAGCAAGGCGAAGTCAAAAAAGAAATTGATGCACGTCCCAGTGATGCGATCGCCATAGCCCTCCGTACAAATACGCCAATTTGGGTTATGGAAGAAGTAGTTGCTGATGCCTCAATTCCCGTAGATCGTGATGCTGATGAAGCAGAGCAAGAAGCGTTTCGTGAATTTATCTCCAATCTCCGTCCTGAAGATTTGATTAAGCGTTTCGGTAATGGCGATAGCTAAAGAAAGTGCTAATTAATGAGTGCGGAGTGCTGGAAAAGAAAGAGTTCCAGAATTAAAGAAGAATCCAGAAAGTTTGATTCTGACTCCTGAATTTTATTCTGATAATTTTCCTGCTTTCTTTTTCACACTTCATTCTCAGTGTAACTGCTCTTAATTGTATTTATACTCAGAATTTAGCACTCAAATTTGGTTACTGGAACTCATGCAATACCGACGCTTTGGCAAAACAAATCTCTACCTCTCGGTTTTTTCTTTAGGGACAATGCGCTATTTGGCTGATGCTGAAAATGCTCAGAAAACCATCGCTCAAGCCTTAGCTCTAGGAATTAATCATATAGAAACAGCCAGAGGTTATGGCAAAAGTGAGGAGTATCTTGGCCAAGCGATTCAAAATGGGTTGTCTTTACCGCGTTCCCAACTGTACATCACCACAAAAATTCCCCCAACAGCCGACGCTGATAGTATGCGGCGGTACATTGATGAATCTTTAGCGCGATTACATCTAGATTATGTAGATTGTTTAGGAATCCACGGTTTAAATACTTGGGAGCATTTACAGTGGGTGGAAGCCAAAGGTGGTTGTATGCAAGCTGTCCAAGAAGCAATTGCAGATGGTCGAGTGCGACACGTTGGCTTTTCCACCCACGCAGCTTTAGAGCTAATTCAAGCAGCAATCAATACAGATTTATTTGAATTTGTCAACCTACATTATTACTATTTTTTTCAACGTCACGCCCCAGCAATTGAGTTAGCTGTAAAAAAAGATATGGGCGTATTTATTATTTCCCCGGCTGACAAAGGCGGAAAACTCTACACACCACCCCAAACCCTCAAAGATTTATGTCAGCCCTATTCGCCCTTAGAATTAAATTATCGATTTTTGCTGAGTGATAGCCGGATTACAACTTTGAGTGTCGGCGCAGCCAAGCCAGAAGAATTAATCGCACCTTTACAAGTTGCTGATAGAAATAATGAATTAACATCAGCAGAAACTTCTATTTTTCAACGCTTAGAAAATCATCAAAATAATATTTTAGGGACTGATAAATGTAGTCAATGCTATGCTTGTTTACCTTGTCCAGAAAATATCAATATTCCAGAAGTATTGCGGTTACGTAATTTAGCCGTGGCATACAATATGACAGATTATGGGCAGTATCGTTATGGAATGTTTGAAAATGCAGGTCATTGGTTCCCAGGTATAAAAGCTAATCGGTGTACAGAATGTGGTGATTGTTTACCGAGATGTCCTGAAAACTTAGATATTCCGGCTTTATTAAATGATGCTCACGAAAAATTACAAGGTAAAACAGGTAGAAGATTATGGGGATGAACAATAATTCAGAAGTCAGAATTATGTAGTCTGGCTCATGACAGTTAAAGATACAGAATGAGAGTTTAATATTTCTTTGTCATCTTGTAACACATTTTCCCCACCGCGAATTATAATAAGGATATAAAGCAGATGGGTCCGTAACGGTTTCGACAGGTTGGCGAACGCTACTCTGTGACTCAGGTCGAGAGTGAGTCTTCTCTCGCAAATATCAGGCTCAAAAAAAAGTAAATGCGAATAACATCGTAAAATTTGCTCGTAAGGATGCTCTAGTAGCTGCCTAATAGCCTCTTATAGGTTCGAGCGTCTTTAGTCCGACTCCGTTAAGGACTAGAGACCAACCCCAACGGATGCTCCAGCAGGTGTTCTCTGGTTGGCTTGCTGGCTAAGACTTAATCAGAGCATCCTACGTTCGGGATAATGAACGATTCCCGCCTTGAGGATCAGAAAGGCTAAACCTGTGAATGAGCGGGGGGTCAATACCCAATTTGGACAGCAGTTCGACTCTGCTCGGATCCACTTAAAGTAACCAACAAATCCACCAAACAATTGTTTAGGTGGATTTTGTTTTGCGACTATGGAATATGACTAGGAGTTATACCAATTCGCAATTCGCAATGACGCTCGCAGGCTCTCTAACGCAATTAAGAAATCTAGCTCCAGTAAGACTTTCCTGATTTCTATCTGTCGCATTCTTTTCTTAAATTGGTATTACGTACAAAGATTGGGTATGAGGGTGTGAGGGTGTAAGATTGCTATAGTTAAAGCTAAAAATTACAGCAAATTTCAAGTGAGTGAAGTACACAATTGAGTTTTCAAAACTAGTTATAGAGCCTATTCTCATTCTAATTCTTACTTCTGATTCCTGAGTTCTGCTGTAGATATTGCAGTAATTTTTTATTGAGAAAATATGAGTAATAACGCCGAACAGTTTGCTAGTGATAATTACTCTGGTATTTGTCCAGAAGCACTAGAGTATATGCTTCAAGCTAATATTGGTAGTGCGCCTGCTTATGGGAATGATGAATGGACTCAAAAAGCGGCTGATTATTTTCGGGAATTATTTGAAATTGATTGTGAGATATTTTTTACCTTTAATGGCACATCTGCAAATTCTTTATCTTTAGCAGCATTATGTCAGTCATATCATAGTGTGATTTGTCATGAAACAGCCCATATAGAAACAGATGAATGTGGTGCGCCGGAATTTGCTTCTAACGGTTCTAAACTGCTTCTAGCTCCAGGAGAAAATGGTAAATTAACCGCACAAAGTATCGAAGCGATTGTCACCAAGCGTACAGATATTCATTTCCCTAAACCCAAAGTTATTAGTATTACGCAATCAACAGAATTAGGCACAGTCTATACTATTGATGAACTTTGGCAAATTAAAGAAGTTGCTCAGAAATATCAATTAAAAGTTCACATGGATGGCGCTCGCTTTGCCAATGCTGTTGCGGCAATGAATAAAAGCCCCGCAGAAATGACTTGGAAAAGTGGTGTAGATGTGTTGTGTTTTTGCGGGACAAAAAATGGTATGGCTTTGGGCGAAGCAATTATTTTCTTTAATCGAGCCTTAGCGGAAGATTTTGATTATCGTTGTAAACAAGCAGGACAATTAGCTTCTAAAATGCGGTTTATTTCTGCGCCGTGGTTGGGCTTACTCGAAACAGGTGCGTGGCTCAAAAATGCACGACACGCCAACCAATGTGCAGAATATTTAGAAAATCAACTATTACAAATAGAGGGTGTGGAAATTATGTTACCGAGGGAAGCTAATGCTGTATTTGTCAAATTACCACAGCCAGTTATTCAAAAGTTAAAACAGAGAAATTGGCAATTTTAT
Organism: Aulosira sp. FACHB-615; assembly: GCF_014698045.1. GTDB lineage: Bacteria > Cyanobacteriota > Cyanobacteriia > Cyanobacteriales > Nostocaceae > Nostoc_B. The sequence goes on along the minus strand of NZ_JACJSE010000001.1, from coordinate 128,553 downwards.
ACATTTATTGGTGTAGGTGGCGTGCGTTTGATGTGTTCTTGGAATACGACTCAAACCAGAATGGATGAATTGATCAGGGATATTCGGGAAGCGATCGCCTAAACTACTAAAAGCACACTTGCTCCCTAGAAATATAGAAAGTTTAACTAGCATCCATTGACTTTTGACTATGGACTATTAACTCTTGATTATCAACTAGCTCTGATATGTCAAAATCAAGATAAATTAGTACACAAAGGTGAGCGATCGCTTTCAAAGCTAGATAAAGGATTGACCTGAGCAATGGCAGACGAAACCAATCACAATCAAGCGGGAGAGGTAGCTCCCAGCACTGTTGACAAACAAGTACCCAGCATCAGTGAACCAGTAGCCACAAATATACCTACTGCCAACGCACCAGACCCCAAAGCAGCTAACCCAAAAGTTAACCCTAATGCTGCTCAAGCCGCCGATGGTGCAGAAAAACCAGCCGCCGCTAAAGCCGCCAAAAAAGAGAAAGCCCCAGCCGTTGAAGATAAGCCGTTTGCAGAGTTTATCCAGCAAGAATACATACCAGCTTTGCAAAAGGCGATCGCGGATGAAGGCGTACAAGATTTACAATTAGCTTTTGCTAAACAAAAACTCCCCATCGCTGGCTTACCTTCCGATGAAGAATACTGGCAAGTTATCGGCAGTTGGCAAAATGGTCAACGTCAATTTAACGTGTATTTTCCCGACGAAGATATTCAAGGGAAAAAAGGTTTTTCCTGCAACGAAGGCAAAAAGACCAGTACCCTTGAATCATTCTTAATTGACGAACGCAAAACTACACTTGATTTGTTGGTATTTGGTTTAGTGCGGCGTTTGAACAGTCAAAAATGGCTCGGCAGAAACTAGATATTGTACAAATATCCACTAAGTAAACTATTGTTAAGAACCAATACTTTGCTTTGATAAAAGAATAATAGCTCAGGCAGTAAGAGGAATAGATTGTGTTTAGCTTTCCTTCTACTTCCTGAGCTTTTTTAATTAATTTTATGCCATCGAAAATTTACTATAGTTCATTTGTTTTAAATTATTTTTATGTAGATAAAATACAAAATTTAACCAGCAAATATCCTGTTTTGGCCGTAGGATAAATTCCAGCCTCAGTTCTATATAAAACCAGTTATACAGAATAACGTGAAATAAGCTAAATATCGTGGATAGTATAGCTGTCAAAATATAGAAGAATTAAATTATTTCGTAACTGATAGGCAAAATTCATTGCGGTTACTCAGGAGTTAGTTGATATGTTGCAAGTTTGGTTAAATCGGCTATGGAAATTATTTTTCATCGTCATTCTATCTATAACCATACTAGTTCCCGGAAATTCTGCATTAGCAGCTAATTTGAACGAAGTGATTCTAGGAAAAATGGTAATTGGAAATAGCATTAGTATGCCGACCCCCATTATCATGGTAGTAGGTACTCTAAGTCAAATACGAGTAACATCCATAAAAAATACAAGTAATCAGCCAGGTGAAGTAACTATTATAGTCCAAGGTGCTAGTGTCCAACAATCCAAGGTTATGTCAATGAAGCCAGGAGATGTGTTACCTCTTAATCTTGATACCTGTTTCGGCAGTACAACAACCGTAAAATTTGATGACGCAGTTACAGATACTCAAACTCAAAAAACACTTTTCTCTGCGAGTTTTGCAAAGCTCACTTCACAGTCAATGAATCTTAGAGGTTACACTATTGATTACCAAATTTCACCCCAAACTTGCCCATAAATTAGACTTTTAAACAAATTCTAATTTATTACTTGGTTTGCCAATGAAAGTCGCAACTACACAAGTAAAATCCAACTGTATGGGTTGAAAGATTTTGATTTTTATTAGTCAGCGTAGGCGGTGAGACAATTGTTGCGTGAGAGATGACCTTCGCAGAGAAATTGTGCTAGAGACTTTGTTTATATAGTGGCAACTTATAGGAGTCATATTTTGATTTAAAAAAATCAGTATACCTACTAACTATATTTTTGCCGTTTTCTGTTACGAGTTCCCTATTCTCTGCTTACACAACTTAAGCTCAGTAATCACATCAGGCTCATAATACTTGCAAAATATTTTTCAGAGCTGATTCGTAAAGAAAATATTAAGGAGACTCAAATCATTACTAGGTCTAAGTTTCAGCGAATAAGTGCTGTATTAACTCAAATTCCTAAAACCCTTACAAGGTAAGTATTTTACTTTAGTTTACAAATTAGCTCTCAAACATCCTCTGAAATACATTAATAATTATCTCAGGCACACAGAAATATGAAAGGCTTCAGATTAAAATCTTGTTTTGTGAGTGGAATAATCTGGTGTTGTCTGACTCCAATAAATGTTACGCAGGCTCAAATTGTTCCTGATACGACACTACCTAAAAATTCTGTTGTTACACCCAATAATATGATATGGGAAATTACGGCAGGTACTGTAGCAGGTAATAACCTTTTTCATAGTTTTAAGCAATTTAATATTCCTGAAATGCACACGGCAGATTTTATAAATCCTAGTGCAAATATTCAGAATATTTTAGTACGGGTAACAGGTGGAAGTCGTTCTGATATTTTCGGAAAAATCAAAACTTCTGTAGTTGGTAGTCCAAACTTATTTTTGCTGAATCCTCATGGAATCTTATTTGGCCCTAATGCTAGTTTAGATGTTGGTGGTTCATTTGTTGCTACTACAGCAAATGCGATCGCATTTGGTAATCAAGGTTTATTCAGTGCTTCTGTCCCCAATAATCCAGCATTACTCACAGTCAATCCTTCAGCTTTTCTATTTAATCAAATTTATAATTCTTCTATTACTAACCAACATACAAATCTATCAGTTAATCCTGGTCAAAGCTTATTATTATTAGGTGGTAATGTCTCTATAGATGGCGGAAATTTGTCTGCTCCAGGTGGGCGAATTGAGTTAGGAGCGGTAGCGGGAGAAGGAACTATAGAATTGAATACTAATAATCAAAATCTATATTTAAGTTATGCTGATAATTTAATAAGAGGCGATATTTCGATTCTTAATGGATCTGCAAATGTGAGGTCTAATGGCAACGGTAATTTGAGCATAAATGCCCATGACTTAAGCATTGTTAAAAGTCAACTAACAGGTGGTCTGATCGGAAATTTCAATCAGGCTGGAGATATTATTATTCAAGCAACAGGAAAAATAAATATTACACAGAGTACGATCACAAATAATCTTGGCACCAGGCGTGATTCCGCAACAGGCAATACTGGCCGTATTTATATTCAAGCTGGATCAGTGTTCTTGAATGATAGTTTCATTAGAAGTGATGTGGGCAGTTTTTCCTCTTCAGCTACAGGCAATACCGAGGGTATTTATATCAAAGCTGGGTCAGCATTCTTAGATAATACCGCATTGAGTGCTAGTAACTTTGGTAGAGGAAGTACTGGTGGAATATTTATAGAGGCAAAAGAATCTGTTTCTATCAGTAATAATAGTTTTATCAATAGTGATATTAATAGTGGTGGTTTTGGCAACACAAGGGGTATTAAGATAATATCTGGTTCTGTTTTCTTAAATGACACTACATTGAATGCCATTAATTCAGGAGAAGGTAATACAAATGGAGTGTCTATAACAGCTAATAATTCTGTTTTGTTAACCAACACTGCCATAAGTACTATTGCTACTCAGGAGAGTATTGGCAATGCTAGTAACCTGAATATCCAAGCTAGAGACATTTTTTCAGATTTCTCCTCTTTAGACTCATCTGCATTCAATGCTGGAGTTTCTGGCAACATAATAATTAATGCTCAAAATATATTCTTGAATAACAGGAGTTTTATTGGAACTCCTGTAGATAGTATGGCTAGTCCTGGACTAATTGATATTAATACTAGAAACCTAACTTTAACGAATGGTGCCGCAATTTCATCTATAACCACCGGCTCACGCAATGGCGGAAACATTCAAATTAATGCAACAGAATCAGTTAAGCTAATCGCATTTTCTCCAGACCCAGACTTCAGATTTTTCTCTTCAGGATTATTTACTGACACGGTAGGTAATGCAATTGGGAAAGCAGGGAATATTGATATTAAAACTCGTAGTTTACAGATAACAGATGGAGCATTAGTAAGTGCTAGTAGTTCTAGCGGGGGTAGGGGGGGTAACATTAATATTATTGCCGATACCGTTGATTTAGTTAGTGGTGGTCAAATTTTAACCAGTGCATCCAATATTGGGAATGCAGGGAACATTACTCTAGAAGCCAAAAATAGGGTGAGTATTAGTGGTAGTGACCCGACTTTTGCAGCACGCGTAGCAGAACTTGGTACTGGCTCAATTGGTAATGACGGTGCTAACAGTGGTTTGTTTGCGCGTGTGCGCGGGACAGAACGCGCCAATGCTGGCGACATCACAGTTAATACTCGTTTTTTAAGGTTAAATAATCGAGGAACAATTACAACGGGGACAAATGCTGGTGAAGGGGGAAATATTAATCTCAATGTGAGAGATGTTGTATTGCTGCGAAATAATAGTAGTATTTCTGCCAATGCTGGTGTTGCGAATGCAGGGGGTAATGGTGGAAACATCAATATCAACACCCAATTTTTAATTGCTATTCCTGGTGAAAATAGCGATATTAGCGCCAATGCTTTTAATGGTAGGGGCGGGAGAGTAGATATTACCGCACAAAGCATTTTCGGGATTACGTCACGCTTCCGAGATACGCAATTTAGCGATATTACTGCTAGTTCTCAACTGGGGATTAATGGAGATGTGACTATTAATACAGTACAAGTTGATCCGATTCAGGGGTTAAGTGAATTATCTACTAGTGTTGTTGATAGTTCAACGTTACTCGCTGCTGATTGTTCACAAGAAAACGAAAATAACAATAGTCAATTTGTGGTAACGGGACGTGGTGGTTTACCTGCTAACCCCTATGAACTTTTGGGTGGTGATGTTTTGTGGTCAGATACTCGGACACGAGAAATGACAGCTAGGCGAAATTTACCCATAAATATTAAATCACCTGCTATGGAAAAAACCGTGGCGATCGCACCTGCTAATGGTTGGCGTTTCAATGGCGCGGGTGAAGTCACCCTGATTTCTCAAGTATCTGGGGCTGAGGAAAATCTTTTAAAGTCCAATCCTTATGCTTGTCCGAAACCAACAACAATGAAGAATTGAGTCGTGTCACCTATCACCTTCTTATTGTCTATCGATGCTGATTAGCATGTAGAATATGACAGTTGTATTCTGCCGCGAACGTTGATTGAGCGTTATACCTTGCCCGAAATGGGCAACCTGTGGACTGAATTTTATAAGTTCAAAACCTGGCTTCAGGTAGAGATTGCAGCTTGCGAAGCCCAAGCTGAATTAGGTTACATTCCCTCTGGTGCAGTTGAGGAAATCAAAGCCAAGGCTAATTTTGAGCCGAAACGGATTCTGGAAATTGAAGCAGAAGTCCGTCATGATGTCATCGCTTTCTTGACAAACGTCAACGAATATGTAGGTGAGGCTGGACGTTATATTCACTTAGGTCTAACTAGTTCCGATGTACTAGATACGGCTTTAGCATTGCAACTAGTCGCCAGCTTGGATGTGATATCCCAAAGACTGGCAGATTTGATTGAGGTAATTCGCCAAAAGGCGCGGGAACACAAAAATACCGTGATGATTGGCCGATCGCATGGTATCCACGCCGAACCGATTACCTTTGGTTTTAAGTTAGCTGGCTGGTTAGCAGAAGTATTGCGCCATCAAGAACGTCTCAAAATTCTGCGGGAAACTATTGCAGTGGGTAAGATTTCCGGTGCGGTGGGAACTTACGCCAACATTGAACCCCGTGTAGAAGCGATCGCCTGTGAAAAACTGGGACTCAAACCAGACACAGCTTCCACCCAAGTAATTTCCCGCGATCGCCACGCCGACTATGTACAGCAATTGGCATTACTCGCCGCATCCATTGAACGTTTTGCCGTCGAAATTCGCAACCTGCAAAAAACAGACGTTCTGGAAGTAGAAGAATTTTTCGCCAAAGGGCAGAAAGGTTCCAGTGCGATGCCCCACAAACGCAATCCCATTCGTTCCGAACGATTAACCGGGATGGCGCGTTTAGTCAGAAGTCATGCGGGTGCAACTTTAGAAAACGTCGCTTTGTGGCATGAACGGGATATTTCCCACAGTTCTGTAGAACGGGTAGTGTTGCCAGATGCGTGTATTTTAACGCACTTCATGTTGATAGAAATCACTGACTTAGTAAAAAATCTGCTGGTGTATCCAGAGAACATGGCGCGAAATCTCAACTGTTATGGCGGTGTAGTCTTTAGTCAAAGAGTACTACTCACCTTAGTAGACAAAGGTTTAAACCGCGAAGAAGCTTATGCGATCGTGCAGCAAAGCGCCCATACTGCTTGGAATAAGCCAGACGGTAATTTTCACGATTTGATTAGCCAAGATCCACGAGTCACAGCAAAACTCTCCCCCGCAGAAATTGAAAAGTGTTTTGATCCTCAACACCATCTCCAACATTTAGAAGAAATTTACCAGCGTTTGGATATTTAGTTTCTGGCAACAAATACAGGGATTTAGGGTTGTGAATTGGTGTTAGTCCGCCCAGGCGGACTTTGTTTTTATCATTCTCAGTACTGAGTGCTGAGTAAGAAGAAAGAGGAAGGAAGTACTTCTGCACTATAGTAAAAGCCCCGCCCCTTGCGATGCACTGAGCTTGTCGAAGTGTGGGCAGTCTTTTAACTCAGCACTCTTCATTTTTGCCTTGTTTTACTAGTACTAAATTATTTCTCTATGTGCTGTAATTTTGATCAACACTGGGTAGTATAAATAACAAATACTTATTTAGCAATTGCCCTCATGGTTGAAATACTTGCCATGCTTTCTGCTTCTGCGGCAGCAGGATTAAGAATAGGCATACCTCTATTAATTATCGGACTGTTGCAGGGCAGCAACTTGTGGTCGCAGACACCGATTTTATCTCACATTTCCCCCAAGATTTTGTTGTGCTTAATTACCAGTTGGTCATTACTGGAATTTTTTGGCAGCAAAAAATTGCTGGGACAAAGAGTAATACAGGTAGTTGAACTATTGTTATCTCCAATAGTGGGGGCAATTATGGGTTTAGCCGTTGCTTCGGCTACAGATACACCCGACTGGTTGATTGCTTTAACGGGTGGATTATTAGCTTTAGTATTACAACTGGTGCAGATTGGTTGGTTTTATCGCCTACGTGGCTTACCTTTGTGGGCGGCTTTTCTGCAAGATACTCTCTGCATTGCCTTAGTTTTGTTTGCCTTTGATGCACCGTGGCAAGGGGGAATAATTGCTTTAGTACTGTTGTGGTTTGCGGTGCGTAGTGCTAAACAATGGTACGACTGGCGTTATCAAAAGAACGATATTTATTAATGACGTAGACTTTCAATGTCATAATCCCCAATAATATGAGTGCTATACCAAACTTCAGATACCCGACATCTTAAAAGATGTCGCTTTGATTTTTCCACTCTTCAGATGTACGGAGCCACTTTTTACCTTACACTGATACAGCCAGAGCGATCGCATCACCAATTCTCAAAAGTCTTTTAATAACCAGAGTCGCGCTGATTTTTGGACTCTTGAATGACAATTCTTGATTCTCTGCTGGCAATTTGTTGCTGAGTAAACATTTCTCTTAGCACCAATGCAGGGTCTACATAGTTATTGGCATATTTCAAACCCCAGTGGAGGTGCGGCCCGGTGGTACGTCCTGTCATCCCTACACGACCAATTCTGACTCCGGTGGGAATGACTTGACCTTCCCAAATTAAAATTCCGCCAGCCCTATCTATTAAATAGCGGCGACCATCAGCAGTTTCGACATGGCCTTCTAGATGACAGTAGGTATGTTCCCACTCACCAGATTTTATAACGATGTGAGTCCCACAAGCGGTGCGATCGCCTACTTTAACTACTTTACCTACCCACCAATTCCGAATATAACTACCCTGTGGCGCGGCTATATCTAAGCCTCCGTGAAATTCCCAATTCGCCCCACCAGTCGCAGAACGGCGATAACCAAAGGGTGATGTGTATGCTTGAAAGTTTTCTACAGGGAAAGAAGCCGCTAACCAACCATTGTTTCTGGCGGCTGTTCTTGGTTGCACTTCTCTGGCTGTAACTGTTTCGACATTTGAGCCTAAAGTGCTAACACCAACAACGCTCAAACCCAATACTAATAATGTTGCTCCAGAAAGCAATAATTGATTTGGTCTTTGACCCATTATTTGATTCCTTATTATCACAGTATTATCTATATTTTTTTGAAAATTTAGCTATTTCTAGCCTTTAGTTATTACAAGAAAATTCAATTTTTAAATTGGATTTTTTTATACTATCTATTCATGCGATAACATAATTTTGTATAATTATTTTTCTAATATTGCTGGGATATTCAAGATGTTAGCTCTTGAATTGCACTGTTTATGTTATCAGAGTTTGCGATTAAAAAAATAGTTGGAATTTATCATTTTGCAGATTTTTTAATTGATAAATATAATTTTTACAATATGCGCTTAGTTGCAGTATCATCAAAAATGGCAGTTTAGATTTATGGCAAATCTAGCCATACTTATGTATATACTTAAGTAATGCCCAAGAATCAGGAATTTTAGAGAGACACGGGAGACAAGCTACGGTGTACACACAAATATTCGTGTGGTGCAGATGTCCCGCCTCGGAATGAATTCCGAGTCTCATAGCGCAAGTCATCTGAAGATGACTCAACAAGAAAATCATTCCAGTCCACTTGAGTGGACTTTGGCTATGAGCCTGGAACTTTAGTTCTAGGCGGGATGCGTTTCATACTGCCTATTTTCGACTTGTGTGTACACAGTAGGGTAGACACGGGAGACAAGGTAGATAGAGGCTGAGTGTTTCCCCTGTGTTGTGAACGGGGACTTTCTGCCCTAGATAGTTGAAATAGTGCAAGCATTTATGCTTAAAATTGCTGAATAGGTCGATGGAGCTTGAAAAAAGGCCAAGATGACCATTCGCAGGACGCACCCAAGCCATGTTGACTGATATATTGCCTTTCTCGTTTGAAATTGATACCGTTGCGATCGCTGGCGCTAGTCTGTGGTCTTTAGCAATGTACTTAGGTTTTTTCCCCTGTAGTGAATGGGTAATTGAGCAGTTGAACCGTTGGTTTAATTTTGCCGAGCGATCGCTATACACTAGCCAGACAGAATTTGAAAAGACTCGTAAAGCCAGAGAATCCCAAAACGCTTTTTACGCCTCATTATTTAGCATTGTGCCGTTTTTGGGGATAGGTGCTTTATTTAACTGGGGTGTAGAACTCAGCTTAGGTCGCAGTTGGGCAATTAGTATGGGGATACTGGCTTGTATTGGTTCTGGGATTTATGAACTAGGGCGACGGGATGGCCAGTCAGATTAATTTTTAGCTCATTTCTTTAGTCAAGCTTAAAAATCGAACCGTTAATTTGGGAAATTTGGTATTTTCAATTGGTGCTTGAGAATTCTGACTTTGATGGGAATCTCAGGAAGTTTATCTATGTCACTCATCCGGCTTGAACACAGAATTGGCAATTGTGCGATCGCAGCCTAATTTTGTCTCTTAACTATGCTTGTTGAGAAAATTATTCTCGACTAAAAGCAGTAAAAGCTGGATAAATTCAAATATGAGATGAGAATACTAAATGAACAAAATAACGGTCAACGATATGAAATCTATTTCATTTCCCCAGGGAGATTATGTATCACCAGGGCTGGAGACTGTTCAGCCAGATTTATGTTTCCCTAACATGGTTCTAGGAAATAAATATGATTCTTCCTGGCTATATTTACGACGAGATATTCCTCATAACTGGTATGTTGATCAGCGTCGGTCTGATGTGGGATTTGTCAGCCGCGATGAAGCGCATATTCTCTACAACACCGCTTTAAAATTTCAAGGTAAAAAGGCTTTAGAAATAGGCTGTTGGATGGGTTGGTCAGCTTGTCATTTAGCTTTAGGTGGAGTAGAACTAGATGTCATTGATCCGATGTTATCTGAACAATTATTTTATGAAAGTGTGACAGATTCACTCAAGCAAGCAGGTGTGAAAGAATCTGTGAATCTCATCCCCGGATATAGCCCGCAAACAGTAGCAGAAACAGCTAATAAATTACAACGAAAATGGTCATTAATATTTATTGATGGTCATCACGAAGCGCCAGCACCACTTGATGATGCAATCATTTGTGAACAATTTGCTGAAGCAGATGCTCTCATTTTATTTCATGATTTGACTGCTCCTGATGTCGGCAAAGGATTAGACTATTTAAAAGCTAAAGGTTGGCAGACAATGGTTTATCAAACTATGCAAATTATGGGAGTTGCATGGCGGGGAAATGTTGAGCCTGTAATGCACCAGCCAGATAATACAATTAATTGGCGCTTACCACCACATTTGCAATCTTATAATGTTAGTGGTGTAGCTCAAACTAAAACAACAGATAAATTTTCAATTTTGTTACAAATAATTCAACCATATACTTTATTGAGTGAAACAAAATTATTTTCTTTGTACAGTCAAGCTCAACAAGTATATGATTATCTTTTCTGGCTACCAAAAATATTGAAACAAACACTTTCTCGAAGAAAAATTTTTCCTAGTTAAATCATAAGAGTGCATCTAATTTCAGCACATAGCCCTCAGACTGAATTCTGGGGCTATACAAACTAAACCCGCACTTCGACAAGCTCAGTGACCTCCTGCGCGGGTTCTAATAACATTTCTAAAATCCAAAATTGTGTGACTCCTGAATTCTGGCTTCTGAATTCTTCATTCAATTTCCTCACAGACAATTTGAGCGATTTTTTCGGCTGCGCCACTTTCGCCGCGAACTTGTCTTAGTTTGTTACGCATCTCCTGTAACTTTTCGGGATAAGTTAACAATTCTAAGACCATTTCGCCAACTTCTTGTGCTTGGAGTTTCCCCACTAATTCTGGAACAATTTCTGACTGCGCCCAGATATTTGGCCAAGCTAATAAACCCTTGCGTCGTAAAAATAGCCAGTTAATTAATTTGGCAAATGTTGTTCCTACTCCTGGTAAATTTGCTAATAATCCTGGTAAACCATCCCAAGAACGCATAGCATCAAGCTGTTGAGTCGGCAATAACACAATCATTGGTACACCTAAAGAACCAAGTTCGGCTGTGTTTGCGCCGACTGTAGTTAAGCAGATACTACATTGGGACAAGATGCTGTATGCGGGATTTTCTTGGTGTAATTCAACGTTTAATCCTTGGTTGGTTTTTAGTAGTGGATACTCATAATTTTGTTCTGGAATTATTAAAGAACCGCCAGAAAATTTAAAAGTTTCCACAAAAGAATTTTTTTGAGGATCGGCAAAGCTGGCTAAGGTTTGTAAATCTAAAGTTGGTGCAACCGGAAGAATAAACTTGGTCTGGGGCTGTTTGGTGTGGATGTATTCAGCAATAGCTAACATCAAGGGGACTCCTTGGGTGAGTTTTGCAGCTTTTGAACCGGGGAGAATACCGATAATGAGGGAGTGGGGAGTGGGGAGTGGAGAGTGGGGAGTGGGGAGTGGAGAGTGGGGAGTGGGGAGTGGGGAGTGGGGAGTGGGGAGTGGAGAGTGGGGAGTGGAGAGTGGAGAGTGGGGAGTGGGGAGTGGAGAGTGGGGAGTGGGAATTAGGGAGTTTTGGGCTTCTAGCATTAAGTCGCCGACGACTGTGAATTTATGGGCGTATTTGGGGGAGACTTTTTGGGCGACTTGTGATTTCATTACACCGAAGCGGTCGATTAAATTATGCCAACGGGCTTCCCATTCGGCGTAGACTACGGTGCGATATTTGAGTTTTTTGCCAATGATTACCGGGAAAATTTGATCCCCACCGAGGAAAACGACAACGCCGCGAGTTCTCCATTCCCAATTGTCAGAGGTTTTTCCCCAGAGTAAAAATTGCCAAAAATGTTCTACTCCCTGAACTCGATCAACTTCTGGGTAGGATAGTGCGATCGCTGCTTCTTTACCACTAGCATTAGGACAAGGTGATAACACTACAGAAATTCTGACTAAAGAACGGTCATCTCCTAGTTGTTGGCGTAATGCTTTGACAACTGGACGCACCCAGGTTGTAACTTCTCCAGGGCCATTAGAAAGAATGAGAATATCTACTGGAGTCATGATTTATGGCAAAAGTCCAAAGGCAAAAGGAAAAAATATTAGTGGTATGTGTGAGTGCAATTCTCTACTTCAACTAACTAGATGGTAGGGGTTGTTGATTTTCGAGTGTTGGGCTACCAAGTGTCCGGGGTATTTGGACTGCTAAGACTGTGAGATTAATTGCCATATAAGCTACCAGCGACATCCACAGTAAGGAGTTATTGTGAATATACCAAGCTGCGATCGCTACAGGCACAAAGCCACAGCTAAAAGCAATTAAAACTGCATTACGTAAGGTTGCACCTTCTTTTAAACCAATGAAATAACCTTCTAACATAAAGGCAATGGCGGTCAATCCCAACAATGGCAGTAACCAAATTGTATAAGTACTGATATGTTTGTTGACTTCGGCGTGATTAGTTAATAGCCCAAATACTGTATCGGGAAACAGCACTGAAACAACAGCAAAACCCAAAGCAATCACTAAACTGGTCAATACAGAAACAGTCAGTAATGCTGTCATTTGTTCTTTGGCACCTTTGCTATAAAAGTTACCAGTCAAGGTTTGAGTTGTCATTCCCACACCTTGGACTGTGAACTGACTTAATAAAGCAATTTGTAATAGCAAACCGTTCTCGGCTAAGATTTCCGTTCCCATTGCTGCACTCAAGTTGGTGAAGATAGCATAAGTGGAAATCAGCACGACAAAGCGGATGAGAATATTACTTTTCAGCGCCACCGTATCTTTGAGAGCCACCCAATCAAACACTTCTTGGAAAGCGGCGGGTAATGTTTGCCAGGGAATAGTAAAGCAGGCATAGATAATGCCTGTTAATAATGCTAGATATTGACTAATGGCTGTGGCTAGTCCAGCCCCCATACTTTCCCAACCCCAAAGCGAAATCATCAAATAGTCCAACACCACATTCGAGCCATTACCAATTACCGACATGGCAAGGACAACGCTATTCTTTTCTTGTCCCATAAACCAGCCAATAAAGACAAAATTCAGCAAGACGGCTGGCGCTCCCCAAATTCTGGCTTGGAAATAATCAGCCCCAGCAATTTCAATTTCTGGGGAACCGCTCAGAATCGTAAAGCCAATTTTTTGTAAGGGGTATTGTAACAACAGAATTAATAAGCCAATTCCCAAGGCTATTAAGCCACTGCGTATCCCTGCCAAGAGTACGGCTTTGTGGTCATCGAGTCCAACCGCTTGTGCAGTCAGCGCATTGACACTAGAACGTAGAAATTTCAACACCCGGTAAAGGTAGTCAAAAATAATTGTGGCTAAAATAACTCCCGCCAAGTGACGGATATCTGCCAAGTGTCCTAAAAAGGCAATATCCACCAAACCAGCTAAGGGAACCATCATGTTAGATAGCATACTAATGCTGGCCAGTTTGTAAAAGCGAGGCAGGAAGTTGTACTTAGTTGAGACCGCAATTGTCATAGATTGTTGTCTGTACTGGAATTTATCTTCCAGTCTGTACTATTTCATGGAGAAATGACATATCATATCGTTTCTGATGAAAGAATGTTCCTTGATTAAAGTGCCTCAGATCCCCGACTTCTTTGAGAAGTCGGGGATCTTGTTGTACGACGAGCCTGGATAAGCCCCAGCTAATTTCCTTGCAATGGTGCATTCAAGGCTTTGGTAATGCGATCGCGTGTTTCAAGAATATGAGCTTTGCTATATTCATCTTGGGAACTTACTTGAGCGAGTTTTTCATCTAATTGCTTGAGTTTGTACCAAGCTAAAGTCCGCGCATCTTCGGGGACATTATCTTTCCGCAACACCATACTAATTAAAATATCCAAGTATTCTCTCTGCAAACCTCGTCGCATACTGGAGATTTGCAAAGCTGGTTTTTTCGGTGTGATGACTTCTGTCCAAATTCCTGACTGGAGTGTGTCAAATAACTCAGGTAATGTCAGTGCTTGCCCTGATTGAGCTTTGAGTTCCAAATCCTTGAGACGGTAGAGGCGATCGCTTGAAAGTAAATCGCGCAAAACCGCGCTCTGCAAGAATAAAACCAACTCATGAATTGGATAATCTAACCGTCCGATGCGGGGATAACTGCCCCAGTGCCGCCACCGAGAAGGTGCTAATTTATTCAATAAATCTGGGGAAAATTTTAAGGCATCTTCGGCAAACACATACTTTTGCAGTGTTTTTAAAGCTTGCCGTTGTTCTTCTACGGGGACTGGTTGAAATGGTAAACGATTTTGTCCACTCAGTTTACTAGAGTCTACATCAGCACCTTTGATGCGGTAAAAAGATTGTCCGCCAATATATTTACTCACATAATAAATTTGTTGAAAATAATTGCCCAACACTGTACTAAAGCGTTCGCTGACATCGCTGTAGCTTTCCCCAGCCGTCGGATAACCCCGGTTGAGACGTTCCCACATCACCCGCGAATTGTCTAACTGCCATTGGGCATAAACCATCACATTGTTACTATTGTCCCAAGCATCGGCGGTGGGGTCGAGGTCATAAACATCTTCGTCTGTGGAATAACTCAACTCTGGTTGAGAGGATTGGTTGGCAATTTCCTGCAACAATGGTTTTTCGGCAATGGGATTACTCGCCCTAGTGGAGATATAACCATATTTAATTGCCCATTCATCATAAACCCCCACCGCACTGGGAAAATAATCGCCCTGCTTTGTGCCTTGGGGTGCAATATTCGGGGGAATGTAATCCATTACCGAAGATGTTAAACCTTTACGGTGGGTGACATCTTTATTGTTCATCTCCTGGGGTGGTAGCAGGGTACTACCGCGAAAGTTATGGCGCAAACCCAGTGTATGACCAACTTCGTGGGCAATAATTAACCGTAAATATTGATTGATATATTCTTTTTGTTGCTCTTGGCTGGGTGTACCATCTTTTAACAGTGTCATTGCCAAAGAACCAAAGGCAAATTGATTCGCAGCTTCCATGCCATAACACAAATCATATTCCCCAGCGAGTTTTGATAAATTGCGAAGTAAGCCATTTCCTGTGGGCTGGGAATTGTCGCCACCGCAAAGAAAGCGATTTTGCATCCAAGCTGATAAAGATGTGCGATTTTGATTTTGGTTCGGTTGGACAATTTTGCGATATTCACTTTTTAATGCCCGCACAAAACTCGCATCAACTAAAATATCTGCATCTAAAATTTCTCCGGTGAGGGGGTTAACGCGGGATGGCCCCATTGCAAAATAACCATCGACGGTGTTTATCCAGCGAATAGTGTTGTAGCGAATATCTGCCGGGTCCCAATTGGCGTTATCTGGCATTTGTTTGGCTTCAATGGCATCTTTAAATCCGGCTTTGAGGAAGGCTGTATTCCACATTAAGATGCCTTCTTTAATGGCCTCACGGTATTCTAAAGGAACTGCATTATCAATCCAGAAAACAATCGGTTTTTTGGGACGGGAAATCGCGGCTGTGGGGTCGGCTTTTTCTAAATTCCAGCGATTAATATAACGTACAAAGGGATCACCACTATCTTTAGTTAAATCTTGGTAAGCGGTGATGAAATAACCAACTCGTTCATCTGCTAAACGGGGGCGGTAATTATTATTAGGTAATTGTGAGAGGCTGTAGTGGACACGCAAGGTAAAGCCACGGTCATCAGCCAGGGAAGCGAAATTCAGCTTTTGATTATCTCGGCTGCTAGTCGCACCACTAGAAAAATTTAATACCGACTCAATTTCGATGTTGTTGGGAAAGGCTTTGGCATTACCGAAGTAAGATTGGTCTGTGGTGACGGTTATACCCAAACTGGCAGATAATCCCGCTAAGTCGGAAAGTAGCAAATCACTGAGGTCAACAAGGATAGTTTTGCGTTGGGGATGAATGCTTTTGATGGGTAGCATGTAGAGAGTCGAATCGCTAAACGAACGGGCAAGCGATCGCGCTTGGGGATCTCCTTCCCGCGTGCGAAAATTAACATTACGCACCACAAAGTGTAATTTTTCATCCACCCTCTGCCAATAAAACAAAAAATCTTGCAAAGGTATACCACTGTAAATACCACGTTCCCCAATTCCCGACTCAAGTGTGGCTGTGGCTAAGAAATTATTATTTAACTGTTCTGGTTTAATTTCCAGATAAATTTTATTCTTTTTGGCACTGCGATAGATGGTGAAAAGTCCCTCTTTTTTTTCTGCATCTTTAACTACTTCGTCAAAGGCTTCTAAATCATCCTTTGTTGCTGGTTTTGCTGGAGAAGTCGGCTTTTTTTCTGGCTGAATGCTGGGTTTCCCAACTTCTAAAAATGGCTGTTTGTCTGCTTGTTTAAGATTGTTAACTACCCAAGTAAATGGCTGACTTTCGACTTTTTTATCTTGATTAATCACCCAAACTTGTGGTGACGGTAGTTTTTTCCAGGTAGGATTTGTACTATTTTTGGTAGGCGTAACTTCTGCAATCTGGTTAACAGGTACGGCTTTTGTGTCTTTGTGACTACGCGGCGACTCGGCATTAGCAGTTGCTATCCCGAACAAGAATCCGTGCAGCAAAATTACATAAAAAGTTACTTTATTCATTTAGCTCCGCCCTGATAAGATTTACGAGTTAATTTTTAATTTTTACAAATGAAATTTTTGGCTGCCATCAGTAAAAGCAACCTAAAAAGACATACAGTTGTCTGAAATTTCCAGACAGACTTTTGGCTTCAGTTTTTTGGGATTATTATCTAGTTGTAGAGTATTGTTCCTAACAATTCCTTAGCAAATCAATAGTAAGTATGATTGTGTCATCAGCAAATTCAAGATACTGGTAGAAATTACACAATTTTGGCGAATAATTTTCAAAAATATAATTTTCCTGATAAATAATAATTTTTAAACCTAAAAATAAATTCTTACTGCCTGAAATTTAGCTTTAACTCAGTACTTTCGTCAATAAGCTATACATACTACTTTATACTTCTATCTTGGGACTCTGGAAATTAAACTCAATAATCAAAAATTAATCAATTTTTAAGATGTAGGTTGGTAAATATAGCAGGGGACAGGTGAGGGGTGACAGGTGACAGGGTTAAAGGCTTTAGTTTGATTATTTATCCATGTCCTAACCAATTTGGCTACTGCTATATTAAAAACGAATGAAAATTGTTGTGCTTTATCAAAAAAACCCCTGTAAAAAAACAGGGGTAACAGAAAGATAAACTGTTAACGTTACTTAGCTAATCTACTGATTTGCTAAGAAGTTAGGTGTACCATTGCCACCAAATTTACCAACAGCCGGAATTTCTAGGAAGCTATCTGTAGCTTTACCTGTACCATCGTTGGTGACAGCGATTGAATCACCCGGATGACCATTAGGAACGAACAATTGTGGGTGGTCGAAGGGAGCTTGATCATAGCGAACTCGCTCATCAGTCAGGGCTTGGAGAAATGCCACTAAATCGGCTTTTTCTGCGTCTGTGAGATTTAACTGAGCGAGGGCGCTTTGCCGACGAAAGTCTCCGCCACGATTGTAAAATTCCACAAGTTGTTGCAGAGTCAAGTAACCACCATTGTGGAAGTAAGGCGCGGTAAGTTCAATGTTGCGGAGTCCTGGTGTCTTAAAACTACCATCTGCAAGTATTAAATCACTGCTAGTCACAGTAATATTCGCTTCCGAACCCAACAATTGTGTAAAAGTCCCTAACAAAGATAATCGTGATTCTGAGAGTGGATTACCAAAGGGATCTTTACTACCAACACCAACATCTTCGAGTGTTGGTCTTACACCAATGTTGAAGAAACCATTGTCAAAGATAATTCGGGGAAAGTTGGGAATGGTTAGTATCCCAATACGTTGTTGCTCTACAGCACTAACGGAAGCCCTGGTAAGTTCTGCCCCATTATGACAAATAGTGCATTGAGCTTTACCTTCAAACAGGAGTTTTCCGCTTTGCTGCTGGGCGCTTAACGCACTGGTATTTCCTTCTAAAAAGCGGTCAAGTGGTGTATCGTCAGCAATGAGTGTAGATTCGTACAGTTGGATCGCCAGTCCAAAAAACAATGGGAAGTTGTACTCCATGAGTGTGTACTCATTAGTTTGTAAGGAACGGTCTGGCTTATTGACAAAAGTTCGGCTACCGTCAGAATTGACTTGGATCATCCGATTAGATGCCCACCATTCAGGTTTAAATGCTTGAGCAATTAGTTGTTGATAGCTAAAAGCTTGCAGTCCAGTTCGGGGTGAGCGACTATCTTGGCCTAAGACACTATCTTGGGGATGGACTATCTGTTTACCTAACGGTCTTAAGGGAAGCAACTTTTTCCCTAATTTTCTGGGTAGTTTCTTACCTCTACGAAAACGGTGAGTTTTTTGATTAACTGACCCAAACTTATCACCAATTTCTTCAAAGGTGCGGCCATTAGCTGACATTTCAAAAGAACTGATTGGTGGGCCGACGGCTTGGGAAGCTAAAGAGGCATGGTTAAGGCTAACTTTCACAAATTCTAGATGACTGGGAGTAGTGGCTTTCACTACATAAGCGTTGGGGTCTCTCAAGCCAAATTGGTTAACTCCGTTGAAAATTTCCTGCGCTCTACCGTCCCAGAAGTTGCGGAAGTTAAATACGGAATCAATTACAGTGGGTGTGTTACGCGGTTCAACGCGGCGCACATTTGTACCTCCGACGTTAAATATGGGATCTGGTACGAGGTTTACTTGATCTTGGGCATTACCAGGTATCACATCAACAAACTCACTATTGAAGACACCTTGAGAAGAAACGATATCATTCGTCTGGAACGGAAAATCTTCTGGCTGGAGTTGATAGTTGGGTGCGCCACCAACATCAAATACTGGATCTGGATTTTCTGTTTGATCGATGTTAAGTCGTAATAGTCCAGGCGCAATCTGATTTTTGGATCTATTGTCAGCACCTGCATGGAAGTGACAACTTGCACATGCAGTCACGCCATCACTACCTACTTGCATATCCCAAAACAGTGCTTTACCTAACTTGATGGCGGCGACTTTATTTTTCACAAAGTCTTTGAGGTTGTCAGGTTCTGGAACTTGGACTGTTTTGAGGGAAGCTAGGGGTCGTGCAACTTGTGCTGAGACGGTGTTTCCGGCGATAATGGCGAACATAGCGATCGCCGCAATGATCATCCCTTTATAAAACCTCGATCTCACTCGTGGAGATGGCAAAAGTTCAATTTTCTTTTTATTTTGCCATCTACTCTGAGAAGTAAGTAAGAAGTACAGAATTAAGCTGGTAATGAATATTACCGAAATGAGCAAAGGAATAATTTCCATGTTTTTTGTTGCCACAAAATATCCATATTTTCCACAAAAGCTACTAGCTTGATTTTAAATGTATAGGATTTTACTAACTTTTCCAAGCTAAAAATATTACAGAAAATTAATAGGATTTACTGCACTGATGTATAAAAATACTTCTGCTGGTATGCCACCACTTAATCTGCATGAACAGGTGAAGATTTGATACCATAACTGCATGTCATTACATCAAAACTCTGGTCGCTGGCGTTTAGGGCTGGCATTATCTCTACTTACTGTTTTTCTCTGGGGAATTTTACCAATTGCCCTGGCGGTGACACTGCAAGCACTGGATGTCTATACGGTGATTTGGTTCCGGTTTTTAGTGTCGTTTATACTACTCGGTGCATATTTGGGAATGCGTGGCGAGTTACCAAAATTACGTCAATGGCGTTCTCAGACTTGGAAGTTATTAGCGATCGCTACAATTATGTTAGGGGCTAATTACTTCTTTTTTATGCAGGGTTTGGCACTGACATCCCCAGCCAACGCCGAAGTATTAATTCAATTAGCGACTTTGTTATTAGGCTTTGGTGGGTTAGTGATTTTTCACGAACGTTATACACTCAGCCAATGGCTTGGAGTTGGGGTATTAATTTGTGGTTATCTAATATTTTTCCGCGACCAAATCACGAATTTAATTACTGCACACAGTACATATATTTTTGGTAGTGGTTTGGTAATTGTAGGTGCAGCAGTTTGGGCTATTTATGCCTTAGCACAAAAGCAGTTATTACAATCATTATCTTCACCCAATATCATGATGATGATTTATGGCGGTGCGGCTTTATTATTTACACCTTTGGCAAAACAAGAAACTATTTTAAAATTAAATAATTTACAGTTGGGAATGTTAATTTTTTGTGCTTTAAATACTTTAATTGCTTATGGTGCCTTTGCCGAATCATTAGAACATTGGGAAGCATCCCGCGTTAGTGCTGTCTTGACTTTAGCGCCAATAGTGACTTTAATTGCTGTTGAGTTAGTAGTAATATTCACACCTGGTTTAATTCCCGCAGAAAATATCACCATGACAGGTATGATTGGTGCAGTGTTGGTAGTCGCTGGTTCAATGGCGATCGCTTTAGGGAAAAAAGCTCAGTAGGTCATACAAATTCTATAAAAATCTGCATATAAACCCCTCAGCTTTCCAGTCTATAACTATAAAAATAAAGCCTGCTTGTGCAGGCTAAATATATGCTTCTTTATTAATTTTTCCTCCGGCTTTCTTCAATCACGAGTCAATAGTTCTAGGTTATGTCCATTTGGGTCGTAGAAATAAAAACCGCGTCCACCTTGGCGATGATTAATTTCGCCTTTGTGTTGGTGCATAGGGTCACTACTATACTCCAAATTAGCTTGTTGGACTCTAGCAAAGATAGTGTCAAATTCCTCATCACTAACGTGAAAAGCATAATGATGAGATTCAAAAGAGTTTCTGTCATCAAAATCGAGTGTTAGTGTGTCATTAACTCGCACCGCCGCAAAATGACCAGTAGGTTCAACTTTTAAACCAAAAATATCAGCAAAGAACTGGGCAGATGCTTGTTTATCATGAGCAGGAACTATAGTGTGATTCAAAGAGATAGTCATAATCTTTTACCTCTGGTGTTGTTTCTAGGTTTATTTCTAGAATGACTGATGAAACTTGATTCTGACTACCTTCTTTCGGTAGTATTTATGTAGTTTAATGACTTTTCAAGAAACACAGGGATGCCAGGGTTTTGATCCATATCAACTTAACCCATAACTCAAGTTTCTTGCTCATAGCAATCTGAGAATGACTAAATATACCCAAAGTGTTTAAGTTCACTTGAGTTAATCAGTTGTAGTAAGTACTGTGCTTAAAACGCATTTTTACATTTTTATATAATTATAGATATCTGTTATGTGGTATAAAGTGTAACAGCATTATAATTAACCAGACGATGATGAACCAAAAAAGCTTTGTTAAGAAGGATAAATTAAAGATTTCCGGACTTACGCAAAATCATGAAAAACGAACCGCAAAGTTAAGAAGATTAGAGAGGGTTCTTGCGTAAGTCCTATATTTACTAAATAGTTTCCAGAAATTATGCAGAAATTAAATTTACCAAATAATTTAGAAATTTACTATCTTGGTAAGGAGGAAACAGAATATATATATCAAGAAATATTTATTCAACAGCAATATTTACAGCATGGAATTACTATTAATGATGGTGACTGCATTTTTGATATTGGTGCCAATATAGGATTATTTTCTATATTTTTGAGTAAATTGCATAAATCATTAAAGATATTCGCCTTTGAACCTATTCGTCCAATATTTGAAGTTTTACGGGCAAATGTCAATTTACATTCTCTGGAAAATATATCTCTACAAAATTATGGATTAGGTTCAGAAAATATTTCAGAAACAGCTTTTACTTTTTATCCCAATATGTCTAGTAATTCGACAACTAGACCTTGGGAAAAATTAGAGCAAAGAGAATTCATGAATCTGGCTTTGAATCAAGATATAGTAGAATATCTTTTTACAAGCCAAGAAGTTACAGGTGAGATCAAAACATTATCTTCTGTAATCAATTCATTAGCCATTGAATCTATAGATTTATTAAAAATTGATGTGGAAGGTGACGAATATGAGGTTTTGCAAGGCATCAATCAAGATGATTGGACTAAAATTAAACAAATAGTGCTGGAGGTTCATGACGTAGAAGACAGAATATCTCAAATTAAAACTCTTCTAGAAAGTCAAAATTTTCAGATTATTGTTGAACATAATAATTTAATTCCGTCTACACTCAAGATATTTAATTTATATGCTGTCAAAAAATAAGTTAGAGCATTTCTTACTCTAGTGAGTACCATAAAGCAGGGAATCTCCGCAACGTACTGCTTTCCTTACTCCCTCAACGTTGATTTTTCGGATCACTGCGCCAGTACTATTGAAGTGAACCAAGGGTTATGCAAAAATTGGGGTCTTTCGCATCTGAGGAATTGAGACATGGCGCGTCTAGCACTGCTGAGTGTATCTAACAAAACTGGTTTGATTGACCTAGCCCGTAGTTTGGTAGAAGAATTTGCATTTGATATTATCAGCAGTGGGGGAACAGCTAAAGCCCTCAAGGATGCGGGAATACCAGTAACTAAGGTTTCTGATTACACTGGTTCGCCGGAAATTTTGGGTGGACGGGTAAAGACGTTACATCCGCGCATTCATGGCGGAATTTTGGCAAGGCGGGATGAACCCCAAGATATTACAGATTTAGAAAATAACCAAATTCGCCCAATTGATTTGGTGGTGGTAAATCTTTATCCCTTTGAGGAGACTATTGCTAAACCAGGGGTGACATTAGCGGAAGCTGTGGAACAAATTGATATTGGTGGCCCGGCGATGTTGCGGGCTTCATCTAAGAATTTTGCTCATTTGACGGTATTATGTGATCCGGCGCAGTATGATGAATATCTGCAAGAGTTACGGCAAAATAACGGGGAAGCTTCCTTAGAATTTCGCCAAAAAGCAGCCTTAAAAGGATTTTTACATACAGCGAGTTATGATCAGGCGATCGCATCTTATCTTGCAGGTACACCACAGCACACCCTCAGTGGTACAGAATTACAATCTCTGCGTTACGGCGAGAACCCCCATCAAAGTGCGGCTTGGTATCAAACTGGAACTACACCCACAGGATGGGCAGCAGCCAAGAAACTCCAAGGCAAGGAACTCAGTTACAATAACTTAGTTGATTTAGAAGCAGCGCGGCGAATTATTGCCGAGTTTTCCGACACACCAGCTGCAACCATTATTAAACATACCAATCCTTGCGGTACGGCTTTGGGCGATACTATTGTTGAAGCTTATCAAAAAGCTTTTAATGCTGATTCGACTTCCGCCTTTGGGGGAATTGTGGCTTTAAACCGTCCCATTGATGCAGCAACAGCCAGCGAATTAACTAAAACATTTTTAGAATGTGTGGTTGCGCCTGACTGTGACGCAGAAGCACAAAAAATTCTCTCCAAAAAAACCAATGTGCGGGTTTTGACATTAGCAGATTTGAGTAGTGGCCCGAAAACTTTAGTTAAACAAATTGCGGGCGGTTTCTTAGTACAAGCAGCTGATGATATTGTGGCTGACACAAGTAAATGGCAAGTGGTGACGGAACTGCAACCCACCGCCGACCAGTTAGGCGAATTGCTGTTTGCATGGAAAGTCTGCAAGCATGTTAAATCTAATGCCATTGTACTCACAAGCGATCGCACTACTCTTGGTGTTGGTGCAGGGCAAATGAACCGCGTTGGTTCTGCTAAAATCGCCCTCGAACAAGCCGGTGATAAAGCTAAAGGCGCAATTCTCGCCAGTGACGGATTTTTCCCCTTTGATGATACTATCAGAGCCGCCGCCGCAGCAGGCATTACTGCCATTGTTCAACCAGGAGGTAGTTTGCGCGACCAAGATTCCATCAAAGCCGCTAATGAACTGGGTTTAGTAATGGTTTTGACAGGAGTACGGCACTTTTTACATTAATTGGGACTGACGCATAAAAACAAAAAATCAAGGGTTGGGGAGAAGGTGAAGGGGTGTATGTATCTAAAAACCTTACACCCCCACACCCAAACACAACTAAAAATCTTGGGTGCTAATTCAATCTCGATAGTGCAGTTATAAAAGTGTCACTCATAACACTTGCCCTTATTTAAGGGTAGTGTTATTCTCTAGTTGTGTGAGGAGCAAGTTGAAATTAAAGAGCGTCTGGGGTGGAAACACGGCAACACTCCCAGACGCTTTTTAGTATTTACCCTGATTTTATGTAACCATCAAGAATAAATAGCACTTTTTGAAATAAGTGGCTTGTGGAAATGCAGAAAGTCGTAGCTGTAAATAGTCCGGCTTGCTACTTCCCCCTAATGAATGGACGCTATGAAGTCAAGCCAGGAATGATGTTGCTTGGTTCCTGTTTTGGTAATGGTCAAGCTGATAAGCAAGTATTTCAAATTGATAATAATTTTACTGATTACCGCCAGGCTAAACTGTTAGCCCGTGGAGAACGGTTGAGTAAATATTACCAGACTCATAATTATTCTAAGGCTGTGGCAGGTGCGATCGCTCGTTTAATAATTGACCGCCTCACCCAAGAACATCCCCAATACTTTAGCTACGAACAATTAACCGCCAATACCTGGAAATTTTATAGCCAACTCACCCAAGAAATACTTTATTTAGATGCAGACTGGCAGTTACAAAAAGTTGAAGGTAGTTCACAGGTTCCAGCTTACGCTTCTAGCCTGGATGCTTTAGCCGCCCAAGTACAAGAAGATTTTACAGTTATTTGCTGTGGTCATGATGGTGGTAATTGGCTGAGTGCAGTTCACTTGTGTTACCCCAACCATTGGTCAGCAGAAGAAAAAATTGGTCAAGATTTTGCCACCATACATTTACCTGTGGCGGGGATGGAAAAAATTAATCGCCGTGCAGATGCGATCGTGCATACTATGATTAACCGTCAACCAATGGTGCGCTTTGCTTGGGGTTTGAGTACCGATATGCGCCTAAATCATCATCCTGAACCACCACCTAGTGTATTAGTTAATCAGTGGCAAGGTAGAAACTTTGATCCTCAGCATCCCAGGCTGTATTTGCGAATTGAACGACAAGTTATTTGGGGACTACCACAGTATCAAACAGCATTATTTACTATTCGTACTTATTTTAGAGATTGCACTGTGCTGAAACAAGATTTGCCGTTACGGGGTAAGTTATGTGCTGCAATTGAATCTATGTCATCAGACTCACTTGTTTACAAAGATTTAGTAGATAGTAAGGCTAGTATTTTACGTTGGCTCAATCAAGATTGAATCAAGTAGTGATATCAATTAGAACTCGTGCATAAATATTTTTTGATATAATACAGGGTTGTATATTTCTCTCCCAGAGTAAAAACAATTGAGATAGTTAATTGATTCAGCAATTAGGTGTAGGTTGGGTGGAGGAACAGAACCCAACATTCACGCATACTTTGTTGGGTGACGCTATCGCTACACTCAACCTACTATAGGACTCATATTTGATTTATGAAAAAAATCAGTACACCCAGGTCAGGCTTTTTTCCTACTCCCTACTCCCCATTCCCTACTCCCTGCCTATCGCGCTTGCGCTGCGCTTCTCTGCGAGACGCTTTGCGAACGCGCACCACACAACTAGATTCAGAAATCAAATCGGATTCCTATATTCTCTTAACTAGGCAGAATTAATTACACAGTGTCGTTTTTCTGTTCCCTGTTACCTATCTCCACCGTTGAATTTAATTTTGTCCAACTATTTACAACGTCTCGAAAACAACCGATTAATTGCATCATTTTTTAACTAAAAAATAGGCTGTAACATACTCAGGTAATTGGCGGATATACTGGTTAAATTCTTGGCGATTTTGAAAAATTCCTGCTAAAAAATCGAGTTGGTAAAGATTAGGTAAAAAGGCTCCACCTGTATCAGCAATTACTCCCATTCTCAGATTTTTACGCCCACCTTGGTTATGTTCTATGACTACTATTTTACCTAAGCCGACATTGAGGACATCACCAGCAAAAGTCACTCCTGGTTTAATTGAAATTTTGGCATCTATTTTGTGACCATAACCTTTAATGGCATCGACTTTTTTAAAATACCAATAACGCTTTTGGGCTGTTCCTTTTAAACCCCGGACGTAAGACATCCCATTATTTCTATCGACATTAAAAAATGCTTGGGAACCATCGGTGAATTTAATCAAGATAGTACCTTGCAACAAAGCTTCTTCTAAGCCGTCACGGGTGAGATAAGCTAATGGTTGAACTTTGCCAAATTCTTTACCACCAGGTTCATAAATTCCGGATAGAACATCTTGTTTGGTGTAGCGTGTATAGAATTTATCTGTAATTGCGTTATCTTTTAAACTATAAATTGCTGTATTAAATTTCGGTGTTTTAGTCCGCGAACCTGTATGGGTAAATACTGCATACTTAGTGATGCGTAGCTGTTTTTGACGAGTATTTTGCTTGTTATAAGCATTCCACCTAATCACCCGAAAATTTTGATTGATAAAATTCGGGTCTTGGAGACGTGTCGGGCGATTATTAGCAATGTCTTCTTTTAAGACAATAATCATGAAATCTAATGTTTTGAGAACATCTTCGACACTGACTCCTTGAGTTCCTAATACACCCTTACGTTGAATATCTGGGTCATCTTTGGCGTGGTCTTTGAAATATTGTCGGGTATTAACCAGGGTACTTAATAAATCTGTTTGGTTAAAATTAACTTTGCTGGTTGGTAATTTAGTTGTCGATAAAATTTGATTACCATTAATACTAAATTTATAATTCTTCCACTCGTCAATTACAGGATAGCCTATAGATACACCAGCCGCGTATTTTTCAGGCGCATTCAGACTCAGTGTTTGCATTGCAGCCAAGGAAATTTGTGGTTGAGATGAGTCAGAATTATCTTGACTGTTTTCTGATGATGGGAGTTGTAGGTTTTTTAACTGAGCAGGAAAATAGCTATGAGCAAAAGTAGCAGTTAATAATGATGCAATACCCAAAGATAGGCTGATTGTGTGACGCAAAAAGTTACTCATAGGCTCGAAAAAATTGCTATTAATCAATAATAATTACACTTGCTTAATATCTGGGCGATATTAATTTGACAATCCAGTAACCGTGATTACAATAGTGGCATTATAACTAAGTTCATCTTGCTAGAATCAAGCTCATAAAATTCAGTACTTCCCATCATCAGCTAATAATAGATACTCAGTAAGAAAAGAGCCATGAAACTCTGGCGCTAAATTGTGTGTGTGGAGGATTCATGAAAAATTTACGTTATTTATCCAAAAGAAAATAACTCATATTACCGTTTCTCTGTCAATACGTAACATTTGTACAAATAGCAGCAAATGATACTGTCAAAAATCTTACATGACAGTTTAATCATCAATAATCTAAAAAAAATCTAAAAAATGTTAAGTATCTCTATTAATCAACCTTTACCCACTGTGCCGCGTTTGGTGACAGCTTTACCAGGAACTCGTGCTAAAGCAATTGTAGAACGCGATCGCGCCGTAACTTCCCCATCTTATACCCGCGACTATCCCTTAGTGGTGGCTCGCGGTCAAGGCTGTATGGTAGAAGACGTGGACGGCAATGTATTTTTAGATATGACGGCTGGTATTGCTGTTACTGCTACCGGACACGCCCACCCAGAAGTTGTGCAAGCTATTCAAGAACAGTCGGCTTGTTTGCTGCACATGTCAGGGACGGATTTTTATTACGAACCAATGGTGGAATTGGCGGAAAAATTAGCTTTTCGCGCCCCCTTCCCAGAAGGTGCAAAGGTATTTTTTACCAATTCTGGGGCGGAGTCAAATGAAGGCGCAATTAAACTAGCTCGATATTACACCAAGCGATCGCTCATCGTTGCCTTTTTGGGTGCATTTCATGGACGTACCTACGGCGCAATGTCTTTGACTGGTTCTAAAACAGTGCAACGGGCTAACTTTGGGGCGTTAGTTCCGGGAGTCACTCACATTCCTTACGGCACACACGCCAGTTTAGATTATTTAGAAACCCAGTTATTTAATACCATGTTGCCGCCCCAGGAAGTTGCAGCGATTTTTGTTGAGCCAATTCAAGGCGAAGGCGGTTATATTGTCCCTGAAGATGGATTTTTGCAAAGAATCCGAGATATCTGCGATCGCTACGGCATATTAATGGTAGTAGATGAAGTGCAATCAGGGATGGGGCGTACAGGCCGCTTGTTTGCTATTGAACATTGGGGTGTAATGCCCGATATTATCACCACCGCTAAAGGTCTTGCCAGTGGTTTACCCCTCGGCGCAATTCTCGCTAGACCAGAATTAATGACATGGCCGCCTGGTTCCCACGCTACCACATTCGGCGGCAACCCTGTAGCTTGTGCGGCGGCTTTAGCAACATTGAGACTGTTAGAAAGTGGCTTAATCAGCAACGCTACCCAAATGGGAGAACTATTACAAGCTGGCTTAACCCAGTTACATCAAAGATTTTCCAAAATGTCCTTACCCAGAGGCAAAGGTTTGATGGTAGCAGTGGATTTAGTCGATGCAGCTGGTAACTATGATAGTAAACTACGCGATCGCATCATCCAAGAAGCCTTTTTACGCGGTTTATTATTACTTGGTTGTGGTAAAGCCGCCATTCGTTTTTGTCCACCCTTAATTATTGACAGCCACCAAATCCAAACCGCTCTCGATATTCTCTCAGATATTCTTAAGAGTGCTGAGTGCTGAGTGCTGAGTAGACAAGGTAGAGGGGGTAGACAAGGTAGAAAGATCGCTCCCGTGTCCCCCGTGTCTCCCGTGTCTCCCTTGTCTCCCGTGTCCCCCGTGTCCCCCTTGTCTCCCTACCCCTCTGCGTGAAAAATTATGAACCCCGAACTCGCATCTTATCTCTGGGAAGCACTTTGGCAAGAATATAAAGCCAGAGTCAATTATGCCCAAATCTACCAAAATATGATTACAAACGCGGGGGGAACCGTCGCTAACGACCATATTGCTTTTCGGTCTTTGCGGTTGCTAGTCGATACTCCCCAAGGAAAGATTAACTTAGGTATCAACCACTTAGGACAAATAGCCACAGCATTGGGTTACGAAGTTGCAGGTGAATATACATTTACCGCCACCCATCTTTATGCGCGTCACTATCAGCATCCCCAAGCAGCAGAATTTGACTTACCCAAACTTTTTATTAGTGAATTAATTGTTGATGAATTACCAGAAAATATTGCCCAACTGATTTATCAAACAGCCTCAAAAATTCCTCATCCAAAACTTTCTTCCTTGACACCAAGTTTCTCAGATGAAAAACAATTAAAACAAATCTTTTCTCGTCCTTGGCAAGTTCCCCGACGTTCTGTTGTGGAGGAAGTGAATAAAATCACTCAATATGGTGCTTGGGTATTGTTGCATGGTTACGCCGTTAACCACTTTACAGGATATATTAACCGCCAAAATACCCCTGCATATCCTGATATAGATACTACTGCTGACGCTTTGGTGAAATTAGGTGTCCCGATGAAAGCCGAAATTGAAGGTGATGTAACTTGTGGTTTGCGCCAAACTGCAACTCACGCCGTCTCAGAAATGGTGATAGTCTTAGATGACAACAGTCAAGCAGAAATCCAAATACCTTGGACTTACGCTTATTATGAAATTGCCCAGCGTTACATAGTAGAGTCAGAACCGGGAAAGCCAAAACTGTTTCAGGCTTTTTTAGGCAAAAACGCTCAACATTTGTTTGAAATGACTAGTACAACAAGGCAAAAGTAAGCTGAATTGTGGGTGGTCTTTTAACTCAGCACTCTTTATTCAGTCGTTGGAATTGGTCTTCTATAGCTGCTAAAAGTTGAGATTGTTGCCAATTTTGGTAGAGATAAGCTGCTATGCAGGCTGCTCCAGCGCCTACGCCTTCTTTAACAAAACCCTGTTCATAAGCTTGGAGTTGTGGATAACGAGAATTGGCAAAACTTAGCTGTGTTGATATTAGTGGCGGGACTATACCTGGGTGTTTGCGGCTTTTATCCAAGCTGAGGGCTAAATCCACAGTTTTGCCGGTGGGGTCTTCGGCTACCCAGCGAGTTGTACCGACAATTACTTCAGTCGGTTGCCAAAATAAGTTATGTGCTTGGGAAATTGCTGTAGTTAAAGCGTAAACTGCCAACATTTGTGTCCCGCCTGCTAGGATAACTCCACAACGACGACTAGCGGCGATCGCCATTCCTGCCAACACCACTTGCATTGGATCACCCACGGCTGCGACAATTTGTAGCGGATTAGCATCATCAGGAATGTGTTGTAAGCCAGATTGAACAACTTGCCATTTTTGTTGATGGTTACAAATGGGGTGACTACTGTTAACTTTACCCGTTGCATCTATACCTAAAGCCGTGAGTACAGCTAAAGCAGTTGTCGTTCCGCCAACCACACATTCACTCAAAATGACGTAACTTTGCGGAGCTTCAGCCGCCAAGCGATCGCCCCAAATCAGCCCTTGTTCTAGCAAGTGTTTGACTGTGGCTAATTCCATCGCCTTACCTGTACTTAAACACCTCGCAGGCGCACCACCCAAATCAATTGCTGGTACAGCCGGAAACAAAGGTAATCCCCCATTAAATAAACGCACAGGTATTTTGAGTCCTTCCACCACAGCACGCGAAATTAACACAGGCGATGCGCCCGCCGTCAGTGGTGGTAAAGGATACTGCGGTTGATATTCAGCACCATAATATAAAAATTCCGCATCTGCACAAGCCGTATACTTGCGGTCTGCTGGTGTGCGTCCAGCCGCCGAAATTCCCGGAATTAAAGCAGTTTCTGTAAAACCTAAAACACAGGCAAACACAGGTAAACAACCACCATATTTAGCAATCCAGGCTTTACCTTGTTCTATTTGAGTATAAATACGAATCATAAATAGGACTTACGCACAAAGATTGTCTGTGGAAACTGGGTGAAAGGGTGAAAGGGTGTGGGGTGTAAGGGTTTTGGATACATACACACCTATATCCCTATACCACTTCACCCTTCCCAAACCCTTGATTTTTTGTCTCATTGCGTAATTCCTAATCAATTGAAGAGTCAAGTGTCAAAAGTCAAGAGTTAATAGTGAAAAAACTCCTGCCTCCTGCCTCCGGTTGGTGAGCGAAGCCGAACCACTGCCTTC
The DNA here is from genome assembly GCF_014698045.1 of Aulosira sp. FACHB-615. Classification (GTDB taxonomy): domain Bacteria; phylum Cyanobacteriota; class Cyanobacteriia; order Cyanobacteriales; family Nostocaceae; genus Nostoc_B. Next base: position 97,378 of record NZ_JACJSE010000001.1, on the reverse strand, counting down.
TCTACCCTTCATAATCCATCATGACTTGTACCCAGCGTGGCGGACGGGGAATAGGATTGCCTAAACGATCTAGTAGTAGCCATGCCGCTAGATGTACAACAAATAAATAAATAAAGTTATTAATAACCACCAAAGCCAAAGCCCCGACTTGAATCAAAAATACGCTGGGAGTGTTTAACAATCCGAGTTTGAGAAATATCCACTCAGAGATTTCTGTAACTTGATTAATTAAATAAATCCATAAATCTTCCCCGGACAAGATAGACAGCAACCACATCCGAAAAAAGAAGCCCAAAGTACCTAATAACGTAGCTAAAGTAATCGACACAATCCAAGGAACCCGACGATGCCAAGTTGCGCCTAAGAGTACACCCATAAGAGCAAAAGGCATCACAAATAATAGACTACGAACAGGCCCCATCAGTACCGATAACAACAAGCCAGAGGTAACAGCAGCCATCCATGCTGCTCTGTGTCCCCAACGTAGGTAAACTAGAGCGATCGGCACAGGAAAGAAAATCCGTAATACTGGCCCCAAAGGAAAATAAAAATTAATAAACCAAATTAAACTGGCAGTACTGGCTAAAAATGCCGTTTCTACCATCCGTAAAGGTGCTGCGGCTTTGAGTTGGGGAGGTTGTAACTGACTTTGGTTTTGGGGTAACTCCTCTTGAGTAGGTGGTAAAGACGCAGAAGATAGGCTTTCCTCTGGCTCATCGGGCAGAGAATCTACAATACTCATTTTGAAATTTTTTTATACAATCAATCTTTCCAGGGCTGACACATCAGGAATACAAATAGTTTCTTGATCCCGTTGAATTAGCCCTTTCTTTTCTAACCTAGTTAAGACTCTTGTCACTGTTTCTCTTGCCAACCCACTTAAACTACTTAATTCTCGATGAGGCAGATTTGGAATTTCTGTTCCTGTTTGCGCTCGTTTTCCCTGACCTTCAGCTAAGAATAACAAAGTATCAGCCACCCGCGATTGACTGTCAGATTCTCTCAGCCGCAAACGACGGTTGACTTGGCGTAAACGCCTAGCCATCAACTTGGATAATCTTACACCTGCCAAGGGTTCAATTTGGAGTAACTTGACAAAATCTTGAGCAGGCAAACTACCAATGACTGTGGCGGTGAGGGTAATGACATCGGTCGAACGAGGTACTTCATCTAAAGCCGCCATTTCACCAAATAATTCGCCCTTACCTAAAATATTGAGGGTTACTTCTTTACCTTCCAAATTATAGGTACGAATTTTTACCCAACCTTCAAAGATAAAATATACAGAACCACCCCAGTCATTTTCCAACAAAATCACTTGATTTGCTGGGTGTGTCCGTGTCACAAGATGGATAAGGGCTGGTTCGACAACAGATTCGGGCAACCCTTGAAAAAAGGGAGCCGTTCTGATCCACGGGTGAAAAGGTTCTTCTTGCAAGCTATATCTGTCTCCCATTACGGCATCTTCATTAAAAGGTGTTACACACAAAAAGAAAAAAAAGTTAATTGCAGCCTAAGCTATAAATGCCAATACTTTTTAAAATACAGAGTTCAGCTAGGTAAACAAAATCACAATAAAAGCATTTTCAGAACAGTCTTACTGACGCAGTTTAAATAAAGCAAAACTTTTGCAAGTAATGTCTAAGTGCCTCTGGGACAATTTTGAAAACTCTAGCTGCATTGCAAAAATATTTACTTAAAAATATAGGCAAACCACATTCATGATACTCAAACTAGTTAATTTTTGCTAACGCCAAATTTGCGGATAAGGGTTTAAGGGTTTAAGGGTTTGAGGGTTTAAGGGTGTACTTCGACAGGCTCAGGGCGGAGCTGCGCTCAGTAACCAGGGTTTAAAGACTTCACCGTGAGCGTCAGCTGAACGGTGTATTATCCAAAACCCTAACCCCCTCATCCCCTTTCACCCCTACACCCAGTTTTCACAGACTCTCTTGGGGAATAAGTTTATTTGTGTTCTAGTTAACTTGCCATTCCTAGACTCCTTAGCTAGATTAATGGCGCGTGTGGATGTAAAGTGGAGGCAATTTGCTAATTGGGTTCGGACTTCTGGCTGATTTGTTGCATTTTTTTATGTTTTTAATTGTGAAGTCCCAGAGGCTGTAACATCGCCTGTATGGTAAAAGGTCAAACAAAGTACTTAATCAACTTATTTGGCTGACAATTGGTAAATATTTTTGTATCCTGGTACTTCAATTAGCATTCCAGCTAATTACCGTGATGCCTGATGAAAATGAGGCTAGGGTTAGGGGCTAGAGGCTAGGGGCTAGAAATGCTTTTTGGATGAGTAAAAATTACTCAGCACTCAGCACTCAGCACTCAGTACTCAGCACTCTCAAAGCAGTTGCTACCGTTATTAACTTTGATAAGCGTCAATTTCTCACCCAAGTTAAAAATCCAGTTCTAGCTAAGGTAATTCTAAAGTGACTTCCCGCGCTGATGAAATTCAAAAACTGATCGCAGATATTGATAACTTACTCACTAACAATGGTAAGCGACTGCCGAAGTTGCTGTCTGGTCAAGCGCCAGAAGCCAGAGAGGTTTTAGAGAGGGTTCGTAATTTTCTGGTGAATTTGCCAGCAACGGAGGCTTTGTATGGTAATATACCTCAGCCTACGGGACAGCTACAACAGTCACCTTTGTTGACGAGATTTGCTGAACAAGTTAATTACCAGTCATCTGGAGAGTTATATCCATCTGAGTCAGCAGAAAATAGTGGACTGAGTAGCCAGCTAAAAAGTGACTTGGCGACATTAATTCAACCACTACAAGCAGAATTAACGGCGCTGTTGCAAGAACGCTCGACTTTGATGCAGGAAATTCGGCAATTAGAGCAGAAACGACTGCAAAATTATTCTTTAAGTCAGCAGTTAGCCAATCAAGAGCAAATTATTGGGGAATTTTTACAGGTGTTGATGAGTCGCCTTGTCCCCACGATCGCACCACATATTAACTCAACACCAGCCCATGATTTTCGTGCTGCTAGTCCTAGTCAGTACAACAGTATAGAACTATCCCCGGCTGCAAGTACGCCTACATTAGATTCATCGGCGCAGTTAGAACAGTTAAATCAGTTTGCCACGAAATTAGACCAACGTTTATTGTCGCTGGATGGTACGGTAAATGTCGTATTTGATGCACTCCAGCGCAATATTACTACTTACCAAGAGTCCTTATCGCAAGCACTGGCGAGAATGCACAGTACAGGCTTGCAAAGTGAACAATTGCTAGTGAGTTTCCTGAATAATTGGACTCAGCAATTGCAGCAACAGATTAATAATCTACCAGCAACGACAGTAGTTAAAGAAACATCAGCAGCAGCGCGATCGCCATTTCCCACTTCCATAGAAACTGCTAGTGTAGAAAATGCTCAATCAGTGGTAATTACTAATACAGAAGTATCTAGTCCATCACTCGAATTACCGCAGCCAGAAGTAGAGTTTACAGACGATGTGGCGGCTAATGATTTGGATGCAATGCTACTGGAATTGACTGGTAGTATTCCACCAGCGACTGATGCGGCTATTCCCCTAGAACTGGAGGGGTTGGAAGATTTAGAAACATTGGCGGATGATTCCCCACCACCACTAACTGCGCCGACACTTTTGCCCACACCAGAAGCCTCAACACCACCGCCAGAAATCTCTGGAATGTTTAGTGATTTATCGCCACCAACTTTAGAGTTGAATGATGAGGTAGATCAACTTTACGCCAGTTTATTTCACGTCAGTCAATCACCAGAAAATTCCACAACCCAATATGAAATAGCGACTGAAACCTCCACTCAGCAATTTCAACCCAGTTCTGTCACTTTACCGACTTCTACAGAACCAACACCAGATACTTCTGCCAAAATTCCTCCCGCAGAACCAGAAACATCGTTTACGACTGTCACAGAAGATGCTGTTAACTCAACAACCGCACCGTTATTTGAGGAAAATGTCGCCTTACCAGAGTCGATATTCACTCAGTCAGATGCAGGCTTGTTAGAAGCAAATCATTTACCACCGCAAAACACAGCCACTAATTCGCCGCCATTTATTGATTTATCTTCAGATTTTCAACAAAAGTTATTTTTTGAAGAACCTGAATTTTCCCATACAACACTCAGCTATTCGCCGGCGATGCGGGAAAATATTCCTGTGCAGCCAGAACATACTGATACAATTACTTCTCTAACTGAACTGTTTGCCGATGCTAGTAGTGCGGAGAATTTATGGCCGGGTTTGTCGCCTGCGGAAATTGCATCAACTTTAGATGAACCTGAACCTACTCCTGATGTGGGAGTGACATCTGAGGCGGAAGTGCTGGAGAATACTTCCGATAGATATATTGCGGCTTCTCCCCAAGAGAATTTGCTTGCGCCAGAGGTGATGCAGTCAGGAAGCATACCGGATATTTCTTTAAATGAAGAACAGTTACGGCAATTAAATCAAGATTTAGCCAATTTTGACGAGATACTCAACTATCAGTTAACAGATGTCTACACTTTGGCAGATATAGAAGAACCGCCAAATGTCGCCTTACCCAATGCACAAACCCTAGACCATACGCCAAATGTGGCTTTTTCTCGTCCGGCTGTAGCGCCAGTTGCACCCATATCGTCGCCACAAACCGAAGTTGATTTAAACTTCTCTCCCGCCAACGAAAAAAAAAAGCAAGAGAAATCGGGTTCCGGTTCCCCAACTCAGGTAGAAATTCCGGTCGATGTGCATAATTCGGTTTGGTATTTAGGTATTGATTTAGGCACAACTGGGATTTCGGCGGCGTTGTTAAATCGCACTCAGTCGGTGGTATACCCAATATATTGGTCAGCAGAGAATATTCCTGGTGCGACGGCTTTTCAACATTCGTTTCGTTTACCTGCGGAAGTTTATCTGCCGAATGCTTCCGTGGCGCAAGGTGACAGTAATGTTAAGAGTAGCCAATGTTCTGCACAGTTAAAGCCTTATTTACAAATAGCTGTACCTTACAAAAGTGAACAGCAAAAATGGGAACCTGTACTGCAATTCAATGAATTTTCCGCAGGGCCGTTGATTTGGGTGGTACGATCGCTTTCTAAATTACTATTAACCCTCAAATCCGATCGCCAGAGTACCACACAAGGTCTAATTGCTATGGCGGTGGGAATTAATCAGCCGACTTTCCACACCATTATGAGTAAAATCGCTGGGGTGATTTGTACTTGTCCCGCGAGTTGGTCAGAACAATATAGATTTAATGTGCGGGAAGCTTTATTAACCAGCAAAATTATCCAACATCCCCAGCAAGTCTTTTTTGTGGAAGAAGCGATCGCTAGTTTAATTAGTGTATTTGATAAAAGTGACAGCCAACTCATTCAAGTGAGCGATCGCACTGGCTTACGTCCCGTCGAAACCACAGAACCGTTAATCGGCAATACTTTGGTAATTAATATTGGCGCAACCGCCAGCGAAATGGCTTTGGTTGATATCCCCGGAAATCTGCTGCAACTAGCACACACAGATTTTATGCTGCACAGTTTTCCCTACGCCAGCAAGGGGATAGAACAGGATATTATTTGTCAGCTACTCATCCCACCAAAATACCGAGAACCACGGAAGAATAACCAAAGCAATGGTCAAAAAAATACTAGTAGTTCTGGGTATTGGCAACCAGCCTTTGCCAATGTTGACAGAATGCAGTGGCAAAGTTTGGGGTTAGATAAATTTGATTTACCAAGGGCTGGAGAGCCTGATATTGGTGTGCGGATTCGGTTACAGCAACGGTTGGAAAGTTCAGTTTTAGGACAAGCTGCCCTCGAAGCTGCCTTGGCTTTGAAGTTAATTTTGCAACATCAAGAAAACTTCATCCTAGAATTGGCAGATCAACAGTGGACATTGCAACGGCGAGACTTAGAAAGTCAAGTGTTTGTCCCCTTTGTGCGCCGCCTGAACCGGGAATTGAATAAATTACTCGTGGCGCGGGGTATTCCCACAGAAGACATTAATCAAGCCGTGTTGACTGGTGGAGTTGCATCTTTAGGAGTTGTATATCATTGGTTACGACAAAAACTCCCCAACGCCAAAATTATTCAGGACTCATATTTAGGGGAAAATGGCGCACCAAATTGCAGCCGAGTTGCATTAGGTTTGGCAATGTTACCCTTGCATTCCCAGATTTTAGAAGAACCAAGACAACAATACACCGACTATTTTCTGTTTACCGAATTGCTACGCCTACTACCAGAGCGGAGTTTATCATTTAACGAAGTGCTTCAGTTGTTTGAGGGTAGAGGAATTAACACGAGTATTTGTCAGCAGAGATTATTGGCATTTTTAGAAGGAGAATTACCAGCCGGGTTGATTCCTACACCACCGGAGTCAGCATGGCTAACCCAGCATTCATCTCAGAATCTAGATTATCAGGCGATCGCAACTGCACCTTTATTTGAAAAACAAGGTAATCTCAGCTATCGTCCCAACTCCCAGCAATTGTCCGCTTTGCGTCGCTATTTAGCCGCCGTCAAAGCCAGTACCCAGCAATCTTTAGAGGAACCATACACGGTTAACTTTGTTCAGGGAGTGGTGAGTAGATGACAGGTGTAGGTTTCAAAAACATTGATTTAGGGTGTAGGGGTGTAAGGGGGATGGAAGTCTGATTAAATCGTCAGTAAGGAGTTTTTTTGCTATAAATTAACCAAAACTTGCCCGATCGCACCTATTAATTGTTTTTGTTCGACAGGTTTAACTAAATGGATGTGAAAACCTGCGGCTAGTGCTTGTTTTTGGTTGATTTCTCCAGCATAAGCTGTCAGAGCGATCGCCGGTATTTTCCCGCCTTGTTCTGGTGGTAAGGCGCGAATCAAACGGATGAGGGTATAACCATCTATTCCCGGCATTCCGATATCACTTAACAGTAAGTCTGCCGTGTTGCTGGCTAAAAATTCTAAGGCTTGGCTACCAGATGCGATCGCTGTGACTTTAGCACCAAATTGTTCTAATATCACAGTCAAAAACTTGCCTGTATCTAAATCATCGTCTACTACCAAAATATGTAAACCGGCTAAATTTACTGCCTCATCTATTGTTGAAACAGGTTTATTTTTTGGCATAAAATCCAGCATTAATGGCAATCTCACCGTGAATGTTGCCCCCATTCCTTCCCCTGGACTTTCTACTTTTACCGTACCCCCATGCAGTTCTGTGAGATGGCGCACAATTGCCAATCCTAATCCTAAGCCACCAAATTGACGAGTAATTGTGCCATCAGCTTGCCGAAAATAATCAAATACGAATGGCAGAAACTCTGGACTAATACCTTTACCATTATCTTGAATTTGAATTTGGGCAAAGGTATCAACTCTTTCTAAAATAATTTCCACTTTAGCCCCAGTCATGGGAGTAAATTTAATCGCATTGGAAAGCAAATTACAAACTATTTGTTGCAGGCGTTCAGCATCTCCTTTTACCCATGCTGTATCCACACAAATCATTTTCTGAATTTGCATCCCTTTAGCTTCCACAGCCAGATATACAGTATCGATAGATGCGTGCAGAATATCAATTAAATTGATAGGTTGAAGATTTAAAATTATTTTTCTCTGTTGAATCCGCGAAACATCCAATAAATCTTCAATGAGTTGGATTTGTAATTTAGCATTTCGCTCAATGGTTTCTAAGCCATGTGTGAGTTTCTCATCATCATATTTGCGTCTTCTGAGTAGTGTTACCCAACCCAAAATCGGATTCAAAGGAGTTCTTAATTCATGGGAAAGTACAGCAATAAACTCATCCTTAATTTTATTCGCCTTTTCCGCTTCACTCCGCGCCGATTGTTCACTATATAAGAGATTTTCTCGCTCAACTTCTGCCTGTTTCCGCGCAGTAATATCCCGAAAAAATATCCCTAAGCCGTCTTCAAAAGGATAAGCATGAATTTCTAGCCACATATTTTGCGGCGGATATAATGCTTCAAAATGTACAGGAATTAATTGTGCGATCGCCCGCAAATATTTTTGCTCAAATTCTGTACCTTGCATTCCTGGCCATTGCTGCCAATAATTTTGCGCCAGCATGGTTTCTGGGGTTGTACCTTTGATTTTAGCTGCTTGTTGGTTGGCATAAGTTATTTGCCAATCTTGATTAACTGCAATAAAAGCATCTGTCATGCTTTCTAAAATATTACTCAAGCGATTTCGCAAATCTTTTTCGGCTTTTAACAATTTATCTTTCTCTCGGTTTGAATCTTCTAAACAAATATTTGTTTCTCTTAATGAATCATTTAATTTAATTAATTTATCCGACAGTTCAGCCCGTTCTTGATATTCGCCAATTCTAAATTTTTCAATAGCTAGTTCTACTTGAATTTTAGCTCTTTCGGTAATTGCCACACCAACCAATAAAGTCACAATTGATTGGACTAACAAACTTAATTTATGCACATGCAAAACTTCTGGCTGTACAGGAAAACTCGGCAATAAAATAGCGTTAGGATAGATTACCAAATAAGAGAAAAGTGTGATTAAAATAGAAAATGTTGAAACCAGCATCCCTGTAGAAACTCCAAAGCGTGTAGCCGCCCACATTACAGGAATAAAGCTCAAAAAAGATAACTGTTGAAATCTAAACTCGGTGTTAGTATTTGTAGAAACTTCTGATACAGTTACCGAAGCAATACTAATACACAAAAATAAAATAGTAGTAACTTCTAATAATAAAGGGCGACAAGTTCGCATTCTAAAAGTTGGGCAGATAGCATTTGATTGCGGATCATGAGATAACCAACCCTTAGATTGCAGATAAGGCGTTAATACTAACAAGATTGTAGGGGTAAAACACATAATACCGATCGCATTGCCTAACCACCAGTGAGTAATACTGTTAGTGAGTTGAGCAGCCGACATTTTGCCTATAGCCACCCAACCTAAACTACCAAACACAGCTAAACTACTGCTGGCAAACAAAGGTACAGTTAAGGTAAAAATAGCAGCATCTTTGAGGTTATGAAACGTCAGAGAACCCTGCCAAAAACGACGGTAGAGTAACCAAGCAACCAGGGGTTCAACAATATCGATAACGCCAATAAATCGCTCCCAACCATACAATCCCCAAACAGGAGCCATGAGAAAAGATGCAATACCTGTGAGGATAATACCATCAAGGCCAAACCAAAAACTTAGTGCGATCGCTACCCCAGATGGCGGAAACCACAAAGAAACCCCTGGCTGAATACGGTAAATCTGCGCCATTCCATGAGCCGCAACCAAAGCTAATAATCCCAGTGATAAAATCAAAAGCCGTCGATGTTTGGCACTCACCCTAACAAATTGCGACAAACGCTGCATAATTGCCCAGAGAAATTTAGATTGTCCGCCTACCTATATTAGTGCCAATTAACAGTCATAGCACCAGACCCTACTTTTTGCGGCGATGATTGCAAAGGTAAATATTTCTGGTGTATCAAAATATTGTTTGAATAATGTGATACCAATTCTCTGTAAGCTTGCACGAAATAATTATTTTTGTCTTCCTTGGCGCTCTTGGCGTTCTTGGCGGTTCGTAAAAAAATTAACTGCATCTTCATAGAGAATTGGTATGAGTTGAAGAGCAGTTCATCAAGGTCGGTTAATAACTATATCTCAGCGTGATACCATTTCACTTTAAAAATGATACGGATATGCAAGTAGCGCCTCGACTTCTCCTGACGGAGACGCTGCGCGAACGCTCGGCGACCAGAAGCAGAGTTGCAGAGGAAGCGATTTCTATCAGTAATTTCGTGAAATGGTATGAGTTAGATGAAGCGATCGCTGGTTGTAAATATAAATAAATTTAACTTAATGTTTTGTGAATTAAGCAAAAGAATCATATCATTTACGACAACAAAAAATAGAGCCTGCCAAAACAGACTCTACCAATTAATTAGAAAAACTAGTTTTTCTATAGCAATCCTATCTGAGGGGTTTTATATGCTCTCTCCCTTGTCTCCCCCATCTCCCTTGTCTATTTGATATAGAGATCCTATTACTACCGTCCACTACTAAAGCGACGAGTCCAATCACCCCAAATTGCAAATGTCAAACCAGGAGTTTGAATATTTACAAACAAAGTTCTTCCCGCAGGATCAAAGCAAGCACCAGCAAATTCATTGTCGGCGAAGCGATCTCTAATTGCAGAATCAGGGTTATTGGCAAACAGAATATTTTTCGCAAATTGATACAGTTCACCTTTTTGGCTCACACCGACAACATATTGTTCTCCGCCACCATCTTCGCAAAGGAAGAGGTCTCCAAAAGGCGCAACAGTAATGTTATCTGGCTCATCAAGAAGTTCACCAGTAGGAGCTGCTTCAACTAAGAGAGTGATTTCTTGTCGAGCAATGTCATATACCCAAACTTGACCATTACCTCTGGTGGAGTCAAAAGCGGGAGGGCCGCCTTGAGTAGCAGTAAAGTAAATTAATCCCTTAGCATACCAAGCACCTTCACCCCGGAAGAAAATAGCTGCTCCCTTGTCTTGTGCTTGAAAGCGGACTCCACGACGATTACTTTCTGAACTGGGGTTAGGATTATCCACCTTCACCCATTCCACTGGAAAGGCTTGACCAACGGGAATGCGACCTATTTGACCACCCAAATTCGGATTATTGCTGGTATTCACCGCAAAGTTATTCACACCTGGTTGGTTTTTGATTTTCAAAGCGTAAAGAGTACCACCTTTAGCTAAGTCACCAGGTCTTCTGGGTCTGACATTCGGTACAAACCGATAAAAGCAGCTATCACCTTGGTCTTCTGTTTCGTAAACATCACCAGTTCTGGGGTCTACAGCTATAGCTTCATGGCTAAAGCGTCCCATTTCGATTAAGGGAACAGGATTGACCAAACCGCTATTTTCATCAGCTACAACTTCAAAGTTGTAACCGTGGTTTCTGACTTCTACCGCACCGGAACTGGTGATGTTAGTACTGGTAGAGAAGGTTTCTTCACAACTAATCCAACTACGCCAAGGTGTGGGGCCACCAGCACAGTTACGAATAGTTCCAGCCAGAGAAGCAAAATCTTTGATCAGTTCACGGTTAGGGCCAACTATTAATGTGGTGGTTCCACCTTGTGCGCCTGTGGAATATCTGGTTCCACCAACAACCGGATTTGGGGAAGAAGTACCTAATTCATGGTTCCGCACCAGAATTGTGGTGTTGCGAGGCCCAGGAAATGCAGCCATACCATCATGACCAGCAGGTACTATGGAGCGATCGCTCATTGTCTGACCAGTAACTGATAGAACACGATAGTTGAATCCTGGGGGAAGTGCAAGGATCGTCTCTCCTCTTAAATCACCCGCAACTGTATTGGCCAAATCTGATGAGTTCAGGGGTAATCTCGGTTCTAACGGACCATAGCCGATTCCCCTGACCATTTGCCCCATAGCAGCCTTAGCATAAAACGCTTCTAAAGGAGAAAGCACAGTAGCACCTGCGGCGCTTGCACCAGCTAAAGTTAAAAACTTACGTCTTGAAAATGCCATTATATTTAATTTCTTTTTCCTGATAGCAGAGCAATCAGGAGAAAAGTTATTTGGCTGAGATTAAGACGAGATGATGAAGAGTTTAACTATTACTTAGTTAAATTTTCGTTATCTGTTTTGGAAATCATGAATGAGGAGTCAGCAACCACAATTTAGGATGACCGTTGATTTTCCAGCCATTGCAAAATTCGATTCCAAGCCCACCAAGGGTCAGGGTCTTGGGCTTGGGACTGACACTCTTTGCTACTTAGATAGCCGACATGACCCCCATAACGGGTGAGTAGCAAATCTAGGGCGGAATTTTGGTCACAGGCTGCTGCTAATTCAGGGACGATATCTGGATGAAATAAAGGATCATCCGCAGCGTAGATAATTAAAGTTGGTTTCTGGAGTTCTGGTAACAATTGGAGGGCGCTGCTGGCTTTGTAGTATGCCTCTACACTGGGAAAGCCCAGCCTTTCAATTACTAGTTCGTGGTCAAAATCCCAAATGGTGTTTGTTCTTTCTATGGCTTGAGGGTCAATAGTTCCAGGATGAGCATCATGAATTCGCCAAGCGAGTTTTTTTAATTCACGCACAATACTAGCTTCTATGAGTCTACCAAAGCGGTCTTTGGTGAGGTAGGTGAGCGATCGCAACGAATCCAAACTCGGACAAATCACTGCGCCACCACCAATATCGCTATATTCGATACCCAAATTTTCATTACCCTGGGTTAATTCCCCAGCTGCTTTAATTCCCCACAGGGCTAATTGTCCCCCCAAAGAAAACCCCATAAACCAAAATTTGCTGGGACATCCCATCGCCGCCGCCGCCGCCGCCAAGCGCACAAAATCTTCACCCTCATACAATCCGTCAGATGTTAAAGTCGGTGACAAATCTGCCGTTCTACCGTGCGCTCGCCAATCAAATAACACCACAGCATACCCTTGAGAGTATGCTTTGCGTCCTAACAACCGCAAAGACCATTCTTGGTCTAACTCGCCCGTAATTCCATAGGTGGCAATGATTGTACTGTGGGCATTGTCGGGAATTGCTACCCAAGTAAAAATCGGCACACCTTGTCCACCCATCAATATTGTTTTATGATAGGGCGGCTCTGGTTGAGCAACTGTACTTTCCCAGTAACGTTTTCCCCAAAACGCCGTGTAAACAGTCATTGCTAGACCATTTTGTAAAAATTTAGCTGGATTGTAGGGCGGGTAACACATCATTTTGCAAATTTCGTGTATCTTAAGTTTTGTTTTTCATGAATTAGTTTTAATATTTATGTTAGATTTAAAATCTTTTTTATAATCAAGACAGAAATCTTTGTATTCACCAAAGATTCTTATTTTTCCTTAAAAAGTAGCAATAATTTTTTTAATAATGCCGAGGATTCTAGTCATAGACGATGACCCAGCAATTTCCGAGCTTGTTGCCGTCAATTTAGAAATGGCTGGCTATGATGTCAGTCAAGCTGAAGACGGTATCAAAGGTCAAGCTTTAGCTCTCCAGCTACAACCAGACTTGATTATGCTCGATCTCATGCTGCCCAGAGTAGATGGATTTACAGTTTGTCAACGCCTCCGTCGAGATGAACGGACTGCGGAAATTCCCGTGTTGATGCTGACCGCCTTAAGTCAGACTCAAGACAAAGTAGAAGGCTTCAACGCCGGCGCAGACGACTATCTCACCAAACCATTTGAAGTTGAAGAAATGCTGGCGCGGGTAAGAGCTTTATTGCGCCGTACTGACCGCATTCCCCAAGCCGCCAAGCACAGCGAAATTCTCAACTACGGCCCCTTAACCTTGGTTCCTGAAAGGTTTGAGGCGATATGGTTCACTGAGACAGTGAAACTGACCCATTTGGAATTTGAGTTACTCCACTGTTTACTGCAACGCCACGGACAAACAGTTTCTCCTAGCGAAATTCTGCGCGAAGTTTGGGGTTACGATCCTGATGATGACATTGAGACGATTCGAGTTCATATTCGTCATTTAAGAACTAAACTCGAACCCGATCCCCGCCATCCTCGCTACATCAAAACCGTATATGGTGCAGGATATTGTCTAGAATTGCCCAGTCTGCCTGCATCAGCTGAAGGCGCTTCTGCATAAGTGGTTGACTAACGCAATCTATTCCTTGACCTCAGCCCTAAATTTGCCGAATTCATCATGTTGTGTGTCATGCTGTGGGGAATGAGGTTTAGTGGTTTTACCAAGGAAAACTCTAATTTCGCCTGCTTGACTCTACAGAAAGCTACCTTCCAATAGACATCCTTTTGTGGGGGTTGGTGCTTAGTAGGCGAATGCTACTCTATTAGTACTACAGTGCTAATTAATCGCCACGAGTCCAATAGCACTGCAATCAGTCAAAAATTGGCATTCTCTTGAAACAATTTTGAGGGAATGCCAATCAATTTAATGTAGCAAAATATATGCTTCACGCCGTGTGCAACTTTCCCTCAAACCTAACCCCCAACCCCTTCCCTTGTAGGGAAGGGGAGCAAGATTCAAAGCCTCTACGCCACTTGCTTCAAGTCGGGAAACCCGCCCAACGCAGTGGCTCCTCCTTTCAGGGGAGAGGTTTGGAGAGGGGTTTCAAAAATAAGTCGCATATCGCGTTACGTTACTATTCACAATTCACATTGACTTCTGACTTCTGACTTCTAGCTTCTGCGTTTTTAATAACCAAAAATTACAGAGGAGCCGAGGTACAAATTAATTCACAATGGACTAACTGCCATTGGAATTATCTGCACTTCTTCTCCTCTGCTGTGTTTACTACCCTATTGCTGCTTTTAGGGAGCAAGGGCGTTACCGCGAATTAAGCTACCAAGGGTTTTGGCAGTAATTTTTAGTTGGGTAATGGGGTTAGCGGGGACAACTGTTTTGTATAGATAGCTGTCGAAGGTGAGGCGCTGTACATCCATGTCAGCACACATTTCGACGAATGCTTCACGGGTTGCATCAGAACGATAGAACACGCTCTGCAAAATGTCTAACACTTTGTAGGTGAGTCCGTATTTCTTATCCCAACGCTTGATATAGATTTTGAGGTCGTTTTCTGTGGGGATGCGGCTACCGTTGTTGGAAGTTTCCACAATGGTTTCAGCACACATTCTTCCAGATTTGGCAGCAAAGTAAATTCCTTCCCCAGAAGACTTAGTAACGTAGCCAGCAGCATCTCCAACTAAGGCGATGCGACCAACGACGCGACGAGGACGGGGATGTTCAGGAATGGGATGCGCTTCGACTTTGATGATTTTACCGCCTTCGAGTTTTTTGGCAGCACGAGCGCGGATACCTGCTTGCAATTGTTTAATACTGGCTTTATTGACGTGCATTGTGCCAGTACCAACAGCTACGTGATCATATTTGGGGAATACCCAAGCGTAGAAGTCGGTGGAAACGTCATCGCCGACATACATTTCGGCTAAGTCGTTGTAGTACACCATTTTGTCTTGGGGTAAGCGAATTCGCTCTTGGAAGGCGATCGCATAATTATAATCCCCAGCATCCATTTCTTTGGCAATGCGGGAATTTGCCCCATCCGCCCCAATGATTAAATCTACTTTCAGGGTTTTTGTAATACCCTGCACGCCGCCTTCAGTATGGTCAACGTAATGAATTGTATAGGGGTCGGTATTATTTGTGGGTATATCGACTTTATGAACAGTGGCGTTAATTAAATTTGCACCTAATTTTGCCGCGCGATTCCGCAAAAAGCCATCGAGGACTTCGCGGCGACACATTCCTATATATTCTTCTTCATTTACCAGGTTAATATCAACCTCACGATTGGAAGGCGAAATCATTTTCATCTTCCGCACCCGGCGATCGATAATCTCTGGTGGTAGGTCAAATTCACCCACCATACAAAGGGGAATAGCGCCCCCGCAGGGCTTGGCATTGTCCAGCTTGCGCTCAAACAGGTAGGTTTCAATCCCAGCTTTTGCCAATGTTTCGGCGGCAGATGAACCAGCAGGGCCTGACCCCACAACAGCAACCCGTAGTGTCAAAGGTCTTCTCCCAATCTTGACATTTACCGAAAGCATCCTACCACGGTCTTTTGGCTGATTTGGCGCTCACCCTCTCAGTTTTGACAGAAATGCAATATTCCTTAATGTTTCGATACAAAACTAGGGAGTAGGGAGTGGGGAGTGGTGAGTAGGAAGTCTATGGTAACGATTGTATGGAATTTAGGAATAGTGATTCACTGTGAAGAATTGGGAATACTCTTTTTTACTCCCTATTCCCTACTCCCTATTCTCTACTCCCTATTCCCTATTCCCTACTCCCTATTCCCTACTCCCTACTCCCTACTCCCTACTCCCTATTCCCTACTCCCTATTCCCTACTCCCTACTCCCTACTCCCTACTCCCTACTCCCTACTCCCTACTCCCTACTCCCTAACTATGCAGATTTCTTTACTAGACTCTTTCACTCGCCGAGTTAGCGTTAGTGTGATTACTGGATACCAAAAGCATATTTCTCCCCACAAAGGCTTTGCTTGCGCCCATAGGATTTTATATGGGGGCGAATCTTGTTCCCAGTACATCAAGCGCGTAATTGCCCAAGACGGTTTGAGGGTGGCGTTAATCAAGTCCCGTACCAGATTTCAAGCTTGCAAACAAGCTAATTTAATTTTGCGTTCCCAATTGGATGATTCTGAAGATGCAGAATCAAAAGATGAAGCAAATACACAGCCAGCAAAAAAAGACAATAGCAGTAATAATTCTCAATCTTCCAATACAAGCTGTAGCAGTAATGATAGTGCTTACTGTGTAGATTGTGCTGATTTAAGTTGCAATTGTGCTGATATGGCTAATATCTTGAGTGATTGTGATTTCTTTCATTGTCACGCTGTAGATTGTAGTGGCGCTGATTGTGGCTTTCTTGATTGTGGTAGTTGTGGTAATTAAATAATCTTCAGAATTCAGAAGCCAGAAGTCACAATACTATGAGACACTTTCTGAAGAAATTAATGGTTTGTAGTCGGGAATATCTAGTTGATAAGAATTTTGACATATATGGAAAGCTTGACCTGCTAAATAAGGATAAATTAAAGGAATCTGTTGATGATGAATCCGAATTTTTAGGCGAGATTGAGCAGTGAGTTCAAGCAAATTGTTCCTGTCCGAAATTCCTGCGCTCGGATGAATCCCAATATTGTCTAGTTCGTGAAGGATAGGACAAATCCTGGACAATGCGCTATATCCTTCCATTTTGGACTAGCGGCAAAGTTATGGTTCCAGGCTGTCAATTTCATCCAGTATTAGCTGACGCAGGAATGAGGTTTATAGTGTTGTTGACGGCAAAGTTATGCTTCCAGTTGCGGCAAAGTTATGGGTAAAGTCACACTTCACTCTTCACCAAACCTTTGATTTTTCGTCTTATTGCATAAGTCCTAAAATAAAAAAAATCTTGAGCGATCGCAACTCAACACCACATCACGCTATCATCGAGTATTGTGGCTTTTGCGTGTGTGAATCCTGGCATCTATCTATGACCGCTTCTGACTCTCACTACCTCCTCACTGAATTTATCAACACCCTGCACCTCAAACAGATACGGGACTAGTAGACCGCAGTAAGCTTAAAGTAAGTAGTGGAATAGGTTAGAAGCAGATGGAAGGCAAAAGATTCATTCGTAAAATTAAATTACAAAACTTTCTCTCCTATGGAAGCGAAGGAGAAGAAATTGAACTGCAACCACTTAATGTATTAATTGGGACGAATACATCAGGTAAATCAAATTTAATTGAAGCTATTGGAATTTTAAAAGCAACACCTACAGATTTAGCTGTGCCATTTCGTCAAGGTGGAGGAGTTAGTGAATTTCTTTGGAAAGGTGATGATGGGAGTACAACAGCAGAATTACAAGCTATTATTGATTATCCCAAAGAATTACAACCTCTGCGTTATAAATTGAATTTTGCTGCGTCTGCTCAAAGAGTTGAAATAGTAGATGAAGTTGTAGAAAACGAATATCCCATTCAGGACGAAAGTGAAGCACACTTTTATTATCGTTTCAATGATTATAACGGTCATCCAGCTTTTAGAGTTAGAGAAGAAGGTGCTTGGGCAGGAATATATAATGAATTTTGGGCAAACAGCGAATTATTCCGTATAGATCAATCAATATTATCTCAAGTCCAAGAAGCACTTAGATATCCAGAAATAACATATCTTCGCAATCAATTCGCCAATATTGCTCTATACCGTGATTTTCCTATGGGTCGTCATGGAAAGTTAAGAGATGTCCAAAAAGTTGATTTACCTGAACATCCTCTTTTAGAGGATGGTAGTAATTTAGGTTTAGTATTAAATAACTTACAATACAAAATAAGTAATAGACAAATTATTGATACTCTCAAGAAATTTTACACTTCAGCAGAAGAATTGATTGTGAGAATATATGGCGGTACAGTACAAATATTTATTCGTGAAGAAGAACTGATTCAACCGATTCCTGCAAGTCGATTATCTGATGGGACACTCCGTTATTTATTTTTAATGGCTTTACTGCTTGACCCAACTCCACCGCCACTTATTTGCCTGGAAGAACCAGAAATTGGTTTACATCCAGATATTTTACCAACTATAGCTGAAATGCTAATTGAAGCATCTCAGAAAACACAATTAATTGTGACAACTCATTCTGATGCTTTAGTTTCTGCTTTAAGCGAATATCCTGAAGCAATATTAGTTTGTGAACGAGATGAAAAAGGCTCTCATCTTCGCCGCCTTGAAGCAGATAAGCTGAAAAATTGGCTAGAAAAGTACACATTAGGAGACCTCTGGCGTATGGGTGAAATTGGGGGAAATAGATGGTAAAGGAGGTGCGAATTTAGATAGAAGGTGGCGGTGATGGTAAAAATACAAAGGCTTTAATTAGAAAGGGGTTTAGTAAATTTTTTAACCCATTAGTTGAATTAGCAAGAAGTAGAAAAGTCAAGTGGAATATTGTTATTTGTGGTTCTCGTAATAGTGCTTTTGAAGATTTCAAAAATGCTTTAAACGACCATCCAGAAGCTTTTAATATATTGTTGGTTGATGCCGAAGCACCTGTAAAAGTAGAGTCACCTTGGCAACATTTGAAGTTGAGGGATAATTGGGATAAACCATCAGGAGTTGATGACAACCAGTGTCATTTGATGGTGCAAGCTGTTGAGGCTTGGTTTATTGCTGATATTGCAACGCTCAAAAAATTTTATGGTCAAGGTTTTAAAGAAAATTCTATTCCCAAAAATCCGAATGTAGAGACTATTGCCAAAGATAGTCTAGAACCAAGTTTAAAGACTGCTACTAGCAAAACGACTAAAGGAGAGTATCACAAAATTAATCATGCCTCAAAGTTGCTGGAATTGCTCGATGTAGCGACTGTTCGCCAAGCTTCACCGTACTGCGATCGCTTATTTACCACCTTACAAGATAAAATAGAAGCATAAAAAAATCTTGAGCGATCGCAAATCAACACCACATCACGGTATCATGGAGTATTGTGGCTTTTGCGTGTGTGAATCCTGGCATCTATCTATGACCGCTTCTGACTCTGATAACCAGTCAAAGGAATCTCTTCAACCCCCTGCGCCTCACGCGGACACGCGACTGGTAGACCGCAGTAAGCTGAGTAAAATGTATCAGCATTATGTGGAAATCAAAGATAAACATCCCCACGCGTTGTTGTTATATCGGGTAGGCGATTTCTTTGAAACTTTTTTCCAAGATGCTGTTACCGTGTCGCGGGAATTGGAATTAGTTCTCACCAGCAAGCATGGCGGCGAAGTAGGACGGGTGGCGATGACTGGTGTACCGCACCACGCTTGGGAACGCTACAGCACCCAATTGGTCGAAAAAGGCTATGCAGTGGTGATTTGTGACCAAGTAGAAGATGCTTCCGAAGCCGTGGGTTTGGTAAGGAGGGAAGTTACGCGCATCCTCACCCCTGGCACTTTGTTAGAAGAGGGAATGTTAAAATCTAGCCGCAATAATTATTTAGCTGCGGTGGTAATTGCGGGGAATCATTGGGGTTTAGCTTACGCAGATATCTCCACGGGGGAATTTCTCACAACCCAAGGTAGCGATTTAGAACACTTGACGCAAGAATTAATGCGCTTGCAACCTTCCGAGGTGTTAGTTCCCACCAATGCACCTGATTTGGGTGTGTTGCTGCGTCCGGGGGAAACCTCGCCCCATCTTCCCCAATGTTTACCGCCATCATTTTGTTATAGTTTGCGATCGCAAGTACCCTTTTCTCAAGGGGAAGCCAGAAGTAAATTATTGCAGAAATTTAAGGTGCGATCGCTCGAAGGTTTAGGTTGTGATCATCTTCCCCTGGCTGTGCGGGCGGCGGGCGGTCTTTTAGAATATGTGGAAGATACCCAAAAAGAAAATAGAATTTCCCTGCAAAGACTCCGCACCTATACACTCACAGACTACTTAATTATTGACCATCAAACCCGCCGGAATTTAGAAATTACCCAAACCGTTCGGGATGGTACTTTTCACGGTTCCCTACTGTGGGCGTTAGATAGAACTAGCACCGCAATGGGAAGTCGGGCTTTACGACGTTGGTTATTACAACCCCTACTGGATATTAAAGGCATTTGGGCGCGGCAAGAAACAATTCAAGAATTAAAAGAAAATACACCACTGCGTCAAGATTTGCGCTATTTATTACGGCAAATCTACGATTTAGAACGGCTTACAGGTAGGGCGAGTTCGGGAACTGCGAATGCGCGAGATTTAATCGCTTTAGCGGATTCTCTCTCACGTTTGCCAGAATTAGCCCGTGTAGTCGCTGATGCTAGTTCTCCCTTCTTGAAAGCTTTGCAAAAAGTCCCGCCAGTCTTGGAAGAATTAGCCCGAAAAATTCAAGCCCACCTCGTCGAAGCACCGCCCATTCATTTAAAAGAAGGGGGATTAATTCGTCCTGGTATCAATGTATTATTAGATGAAAGAAAGGCGACTGTCGAAGCAGACCATCAATGGATTGCCAATTTAGAAGTTGATGAAAGGTCAAGAACAGGTATTCCGACGCTGAAAGTGGGATTTAACGAAACCTTTGGTTACTACATTAGTATTTCTCGCACCAAAGCCGACCAAGTACCCGCCAACTATATCCGCAAGCAAACCCTCAAGAACGAAGAACGCTATATCACCCCAGAACTCAAAGAAAGGGAAGCGCGGATTCTCAGTGCGCGGGATGATTTATATAAGTTGGAATATGAGATTTTTGTGGCGTTAAGGGAAGAAGTCGGCGAACAAGCCGAGGCTATCCGTCAACTGTCTCGCGCTGTCGCGGCGGCGGATGTGTTGTGTGGTTTAGCCGAGTTGGCTGTGCAGCAAGGTTACTGTCGTCCCGAAATGATATCAGGGCGAGGACTAGAAATTGTAGATGGTCGTCACCCAGTGGTAGAACAGTCCTTACCTGCGGGTTTCTTCGTCCCTAATTCCACATATTTAGGGAGTGGGGAGTCGGGAATTGGGAGTAGTGAAAAAGCCCCACTCCCCACTCCCCACTCCCCACTCCCTGACTTAATTATTCTGACTGGGCCGAATGCCAGTGGTAAAAGTTGTTACTTGCGTCAGGTAGGGTTAATTCAATTGATGGCGCAAATTGGGAGTTTTGTCCCGGCTAAATCTGCCAAACTGGGAGTATGCGATCGCATTTTTACCCGTGTTGGTGCTGTGGATGATTTGGCAACTGGTCAATCTACCTTTATGGTGGAAATGAATGAAACCGCCAATATTCTCAATCATGCCACATCGAAATCTTTAGTATTATTAGATGAAATTGGACGCGGAACAGCCACTTTTGACGGTCTTTCCATTGCTTGGGCGGTTGCTGAATATATCGCTACCGATATTCGTTCCCGGACAATTTTTGCTACTCACTATCATGAATTAAATGAGTTAGCAGCGATGTTACCTAATGTGGCTAATTATCAAGTCACCGTCAAAGAATTACCAGACCAAATTATCTTTTTACATCAAGTCCAACCAGGTGGGGCTGATAAATCTTACGGTATCGAAGCGGGAAGGTTAGCTGGTTTACCTGCGGTGGTAATACAAAGAGCAAAACAAGTTATGGGCGAAATTGAGAAACACAGTAAAATTGCGATCGGGCTGAAAAATTTAACTTGAGTGTGGCGAGTAATGAGTAAGAGGAACGGAACCCAACATTCATGCCTACTTTGTTGGGTTACGCTATCGCTCCACCCAACCTTGTATATTGAGGGAAGTAGTAGACCGTCCCAACCTTTGTCACAATAGACCGCTATGTAGCACGGGTCACTACAAAAATCTAATACCAAATTAAAAAATGATTGCGACAAATGGATGGCTCAAAAGCTTACCAATTAACCCTTACCCAATCCAAAATCTAAAATCCAAAATGGTATAAGTTGTTGCCTTAACTGAACTGTATTGACCTATAGGACTCATATTTGATTTATGAAAAAAATCAGTACACCCAGATCAGCCATCTTTCCTACTCCCTACTCCCCATTCCCTACTCTCTGCTTACACAACTAGATTCAGGAATCAAACCGTATTCCTATATAACCCATAACCTATTTCAAGCCGCCAGCAAGCTTTCCTGACTAATTGGAAGTATAATTACAAATTCTGTACCTTTACCGACAGTAGAATGACATTCCAATTTCCCCTGATGTTTTTCAGTCACAATCTGATAACTAATAGATAAAGCCAAACCTGTACCTTTGCCAACAGGTTTAGTAGTAAAAAAGGGATTAAATAGTTGCTTTTGTGAACTTTCAGAAATCCCAATTCCATTATCAATAATGCGAATAATGACTTGTTGATTAGCAGTAAGTTCAGTTTTAATGTAAATTTTGCCTGTACGTCTGTCTTGAGTTGGCGACAAATTAACAAAAGACTCTTGTATAGCATCAATCGCATTTGTCAGCAAACTAATAAACACCTGATTCAGTTCTCCTGCATAGCATTCTACCAGTGGTAAATCAGTATATTCCTTGATAACTACAATTTCTGGATGGTTTGGTGTCGCTTTGAGTTGGCTTTGTAAAAACATGAGTGTACTATCAATACCTTCATGGATATTAACCAGTTTCATTTCTGCCTCATCTAAGCGAGAAAAATTCCGCAGAGACAGCACAATTTGTTTAATTCTTTCAGCCCCAACTTTCATCGAATTGAGTAAATTTGGCAAGTCTTCTTTCAAGAAATCCAATTCAAGGGTTTCTGCTTCATCTTGAATTTCTGCTACTGGTTCGGGATAGTGATGTTGATAAAGTTCTAAAAATCTGAGTAAGTCTGCAATATATTCTTGGGCGGGTTCAATATTACTATAAATAAAACTGATTGGGTTGTTAATTTCGTGGGCTACTCCGGCAACTAATTGACTTAAACTAGACATTTTTTCAGCTTGAATCAACTGAGCTTGAGTTTGTTTTAATTCTTGTAAGGCTTGCTCTAAATCTTGTGCTTGTTGTTGTAATGTTTTTTGTTGTTGACTGAGCATCACAACTTGAATTTTCGCTTTTTGAGATAGTTGTATTTGTCGCCAAGCGATAATTGTTCCTATCGCCAGCAGTCCACCTAATATTGAAGTTAGTAAATTTAGTGCTTGGAGTTGAGATTCGATATTTTCTCGCGGGATAACTAAAGCAATTGACCAATTGGCTTGTTTGAGATGAACATAAGCAACATATTGGTAAGTCCCGTCAATAGACATCAATTCAATTCTTTCCTCTTTGTTTACCATCCGCCGAGCTAGTTCCGCCAAGCTAGAGTCGGTTGATTTGAGAAAACTGGGAGCAGGTTTTTCTTTGGTTGACATCACTTGCGGATGAATAATTGGTTCTCCCTGAGAGTTAAGTGCAAAGGCATAACTCAAATTACCGTAACGCAGTTTGTTGACTACTTGAGTAATTCTGTGTACTTTTAAGCTACCGTTAATCACGGCAATGGGAGGACTTTTAAAATCGTAACTTTGACGGATAGGCGCAGCAATTGCAACAGAAGGAATACCTGTAGTCCTACTGACAAAGGGATCTGATATATTTGTTTCTCCTGCTAATGCTTTTTGAATAAAATCGCGATCGCTATTTGTGGTGTTGCTTTTACCTACCTCAGTGTTGTAATAATAACCGTCAGGTAGTGAGAGTGAAATTTTAAAGAAATCATCAGTGCGCTTCACTTCTGACTCTAACAATGGTTCAATCAATTTCCAATTTAAGGAACGGGCGGCATCTGTATTCGCAATAGTTTGAATTGTGGTAGAGCAAATCGCTAACCACTGATCAATCTCATCTGTTCCTTGGCGGACTTGTAATAGGGCTTTTTCTTGAAGTTGTTGAATAATTAACTTTCTAACTACCAAGTAGCTAGTCCAACCAACAATACCTATTGCTAATGTACAAGCAATCAAAATTAGTGGGGTTCTAATATTAGGTAGTTGTGTGCTGGGAGTGGGTTTGGATTGGCTAATTTTGAGGGCTTTGGGAAATAAAGAGGACATATAGGTATGACTGTAAAGCTTTAGTTAGACTCATTACCTATAGTTCCCAGAGCATTCAGCTGATAAACATCAATTGATGAATTCAGAATTATTCCATATCTCGTCCTTGCAACATTCCCATCAGTTTGCGCTTGCGTCCGTGGATTTCCATTAACTTGGCGCGATAATTTGACCAGTCGGTTTGTTTGTTTGACGCAATGTAAGCAGCACGAGCTTTTTTGAGCCATTCAACTGCGGCATCATAATATTCAGCTTTCCCGGCATTCATAATTGCTTCGGCAAGGCGACAAGCATGAGTAATTACCCATTCAGGACGATGGGGAATGGCAGCATCCATCACCCGATGAATAATGTCAGCATAATAGACATTGAGATCATTAGCGATCGCGATCGCATCATCAATCAGTCCTTCATGTAAGAAAATATCGACTTTGATGGGGGCAGTTTCCCAACCGCTATAAAGCCGGAGAATTTTCAATAAATCAGGTTTAACTCTCAGCCATTCTTCCCCAGCCAAATCTTGAATATCTTGGTATTCTTCTAAAGAAGGATGTGCCTGAAAAGCTAGTTTTTTGGCTTGCAAAGCTGTGGTTTGATCACCTAACTTTTGAGCTAAATCACTTGTCCATAAACCCAAGTCATATTGGCAATTTCCCTTTAATTGCAAGCCAATTTGAGCAATATGCAAAGCTTGTTGTAATGCCCCTTGTTCTTGCAGAGTTTTGCCCAAAGCAAAGGCTTCTTCCATTGAATTCATCTCGGTTTGGGCAACTTCTAAAGCTTCTTCTACCCTGCCAAGTCTCCCCAGCATGGTTAAATATTGCCGTGTTTGTCCTTCTGCTTCCGCCAAATATAAATATTCTTGATAACGTTCTTGGCGTTCCAGGATTTTCAACCGAATTAAAGCCAAATCATCGGCATAATCAGGAATTGTTGTTTCCCAAACTCCCCGTTCACTAATTTTGCCTTGCAGAACTTCTGTGAGTTGTGGGTAATCCCAACCTTGGCGCAAAGCTTCTAAACTTAAGCCAAAATCCACATCCCATTCATCTTGCCAAACTTCCAAATTGACTTGGATATCTACTTTTTCTTCGGGAGTCAAGTCAGCAGTTAGAATAGCTTCACACCAAGCATTATTTAATTCCCAGGCGATTTCATCATAGTCTGCACCATACTCGGCGACTTCATACCAATTTTCGATACAGGTAGAAGTAATCGCCTCTAAAATTGCGATCGCTTTATTTCCTTCTCCCCGTTCAATCAAGTCTACCGCCGACTGTACTAAACCCAGCAATTCCTCGGCGATGGGATCTTCTTCACAGCCATCCTCCAGATAGCGCACACCATCGTGAATAATCTGCCGTACTTGTCGCCGAAAAGCACTGGTGTCAATCGCATTTTGCCGCAAAGCTTTGAGCTTTTTTGTCTGGGGTAATGGATTTGTCATCCAGGTAACATGACGATCAATCGTCTCGATCAATTGGGGATGTTCGGCGACTAATTCTTGCACTAGTCTTTGCGTCTGCACATGATCCAATCGATCAAGCAATTGCTCTAAGGTCGGACGATGTTCAATAATCTCAGGTTGGCGCACACAGACAAGCAACGTTGCCACAATGTGTTTACACCATCCGTCAAAATTGTAGGCACAAGTGCAATTAGCTGAGGTTAAACTATGGCCATCAAAACTGAGGCTGACACGATAAGGTCTAGCTTCACTGCCATCAACTTCTGCGTGTAATAGATTACCACGGCGAGTGATGGTATCTACAGCACCAGATTCAAAATAAGCCTCACCCCGTTGGTAAGACTTGGCGTTGGCATAACGACGGATGGTAAATTCACTGATTTTGGGAATAGACATCGGGCAGACGAAGTGCGAAAATCCTATGGGTAAATGAATTTTAGATCCAGGTTGGCTTTTCGGCTCATACTGATTTTGAATTTCCAGCCATAACCATTAGGCTCTTACTGAAATTTCAAACATTACGATACTAGTACAATAAAGCTGCTGATAAAATCTTTACCTCAAAAGTAGTTTATTTACACAATTGAGTACTAGTATTTTCTAATACTTATTATCTAAGTTTAATTGTCCAAGTTATTGCTAAATCAAAGCACAAGCAGCTTACCAAGGTAAAAATAATCAGTTTTGATCAACCTGAATCGGCTATTATAGCTTTCCAAAAAAATTAGCCATATCAGTATAAAATTCAATAAGTGAATAATGTTTACTAAAATTGTCAATAAAGTTATCTCTTCGCTTGCTAGGGTGAACGATAATAGTTGATTTAGCCATTCCCAACTCTTTGGGGTTGTCAGAATAGCTAGTCGAATTGAGAATAAATAGGCGAAGCACACGGGGAAACTAACGTGAGTCAAGGATTTGATTACGATTTAGTAATTATTGGCGCTGGTGTAGGCGGACATGGCGCAGCCCTACACGCGGTAAGCTGCGGTCTGAAAACAGCAATTATTGAAGCAGCTGACATGGGCGGAACCTGTGTTAACAGGGGCTGTATTCCCTCGAAAGCATTGCTGGCAGCAGCAGGACGTGTGCGGGAGTTACGTAATGCCCACCACCTCAAGTCACTGGGCATTCAAATTGGTCATGTAGAGTTCGATCGCCAAGCGATCGCGGATCATGCAGGCAATTTAGTCTCGAAAATTCAAGGCGATTTAACCAACAGCCTCAAGCGTCTAGGCGTAGATATCATCCGGGGTTGGGGAAAAATCGCCGGTACTCAAAAAATCACTGTCAGTGGCGATGGCAGTGAAAAAACGATCACCGCTAAAGATATTATTCTTTCTCCTGGTTCAGTTCCTTTTGTTCCCCCAGGCATTGAAGTTGACGGCAAAACTGTATTTACCAGCGACCAAGGCGTAAAATTAGAATCTCTCCCGCCTTGGGTAGCGATTATTGGTAGCGGTTACATCGGTTTGGAATTTTCTGATGTCTACTCGGCTTTGGGCAGTGAAATCACTATGATTGAAGCCCTAGACCAGTTAATGCCAGGATTTGACCGCGATATCGCCAAACTCGCAGAACGGGTATTAATTACGCCGCGTGATATTGAAACCAAAGTCGGTATCTACGCCAAAAGAGTCATCCCTGGTTCGCCAGTGGTAATTGAGTTGGCTGATTTTAAAACAGAAGAAGATTTAGAGGTGATTGAGGTTGATGCTTGCCTAGTAGCGACAGGACGCATCCCCGCCACCCAAAACCTTGGTTTAGAATCTGTGGGTGTGGAATTAGACAGGCGGAATTTTATCCCCGTCGACGATCGCATGGCAGTATTGAGTGCGGGTGAAGTTGTACCCCATCTGTGGGCAATTGGTGATGCCAATGGCAAAATGATGCTGGCTCACGCTGCCTCGGCTCAAGGTATTGTAGCGGTAGAAAATATCGTCGGGCGATCGCGCACTGTAGACTATCGCAGCATCCCCGCCGCCGCCTTCACTCACCCAGAAGTTAGCTATGTCGGTTTAACCGAAACTGCTGCTAAGGAATTAGGACAAGCAGAAGGTTTTGAAGTCGGCACAAGTAAGAGTTACTTTAAAGGCAACTCCAAAGCTTTGGCAGAAAACGAAGCCGATGGTATCGCTAAGGTAATTTATCGCAAAGACACAGGCGAAGTTTTAGGTGTTCACATCTTTGGAATGCACGCCTCCGACTTAATTCACGAAGCCTCAGCCGCCGTGGCGAAGCGTGAATCTGTCCACACCCTCGCCCATCTAGTCCACGCCCACCCCACCCTCTCGGAAGTTCTAGATGAAGCCTATAAACGGGCTGTAGCTTAAACAAGGCAAAAGTAAAAAGTGAGCCAGCGAGGTCTTGGGGGTTTCCCCCATGAGCGACTGGCGAACTCCGAAGGAGGTAAAAGGTAAAAGGTAACAATCTTTACTTTTTTACTTTTTACTTACTACTCAGCACTCAGCACTCAGCACTCAGCACTCAAATATGCAAATCCGTCGTCGTCAACCAAGTCCAGCTATTGATGTATCTATATTGCGCTATCAAGTTGCTTTACCAGATGCCAAACCTAACAACATTTTGGAAGAAATTGTCTGGCAAAAAGAAACTGAAGTTGACCAACTGCGGGAAAAAAAGCCTTTAATAGAACTGCAAAAGCAAGCACTTTCCGCACCGCCAACTCTGGATTTTGTCGCCGCCCTCAAACAAGGTAAGACAAAACCAGCGTTGATTGCAGAAGTGAAAAAGGCTTCACCGAGTAAAGGTGTATTACGCGAAGATTTCGACCCGGTGGCGATCGCTTTATCCTACCAACAAGGTGGCGCTAGTTGTATTTCTGTGTTGACAGATGTGAAATTTTTTCAAGGCAGTTTTGACAACTTAGCGAAAGTCCGAGCCGCAGTTGATTTACCATTATTGTGTAAGGATTTTATTATCTATCCTTACCAGATGTACTTAGCTCGTCTCCAGGGTGCCGATGCCGTTTTATTAATTGCGGCAATTTTAACTGACCAAGATTTACAGTACTTTATCAAAATTGCCAAAGCCTTAAACATGGCAGCATTGATTGAAGTCCACAGTCTAGAAGAACTCGACCGGGTATTAGCTTTAGATGGTGTCTCTTTAGTGGGCATTAACAATCGCAATCTGGAAGATTTCACCGTAGATTTACAGACAACTTGTCAACTTTTACAAGCTAGGGTTGAACAATTACGCGATCGCAATATCGTGGTTGTCAGTGAATCTGGTTTACACACACCTGATGATTTGACTGTAGTTGAACAAGCAGGTGCAACGGCTGTGTTAATTGGCGAATCTCTAGTCAAACAACCAGACCCAGAATTAGCGATCGCGCAAATTCTACCCAATCATTAATCTAGGTGAAGCTATCGTTGCTCTATTGAAACAGAGCAACGATAGCATGTTATATAAACAACATACTATTTACCGTACTTTCCCCAGGGTTTGCAAAAAATTTATCGTTAAAAACACCCATGCCTTAACCAAAGGTTCATTTTTTATGTAACAATTCATGGCAAGAGACAAACTCTAACTAACACAAATTATACATTTATAATATTAAAACCACATGGAGCAAATTCCTCTACCGTCACCCATCCACTACGAATTAATACTCCAACTTTTAGAAAGACAAACCTTGTTAGCCGTTAATCAAAATCCCGATTTGCGACATCAGGTAAATCAACTCATCATCACCCTTCGCAAAGCAGCAGTCCAGCAAAAACGGCTAGAAGAAATTTGTGAGGTGACATCTGTACCTGTTGATCACCGTTGGTCACTCAACCATCATATTGCGGAGAAAGTGGTTGTACCTGACTGACGCGGATTTTCAGCGATTATTATTTGATTCATAAAATATGAGGTTCATATCCCCGACTTCTTGCAGCAGTCGGGGATATTGTTTTTAAATTGAAAAACTAGATTTTATCCAATACGGTTCGGTTAAGATCCCCCCGCCTACGGCGACCCCCTTAAAAAGGGGGTAAAAGATAATTTTCAGCCCCCCTTTTTAAGGGGGGTTGGGGGGATCTCAAAATACTAAAACGTTAACCGAACCGTATTGAGATTTTATCAATAAAAAATATAGTTTTTGTCAATAAAAATACAGTTTTAAAAATCTTTTTTTTGCTGTAGATAATATAACAAAATAGCTCAAAATTAGGTTAACAAATTCCCGGAAATAGTCAAATATTATTAATTTTTTTATTCTTAAATTGCCTATCATGGAGATCAGTAAATCAGGCTGTGGAAAAAATTATGCCAAAGCGTGTAATTAAAGAAGTGAATAGCTGGTTTGAGCGAGAGCGAATTGTCAGTAACCTAGAAAGATTTCAAGACTTTATTATTGTTTCACTCTGCCTTGGCTTGTTCTGCGTGATGCTGATCCGGCTAGGAGATATGTTCTTTTCCTTTTTACACCCCTTAGATTTACGAGAAATCACATCTGATATTCTGTTTATTTTGATTCTGGTTGAGTTATTTCGTCTACTGATTGATTACTTACAAAATCAACAAATATCAGTAGGTGCAGCCGTTGAAATTACCATAGTTTCGGCATTACGAGAAGTAATTTTACGTGGAGTATTAGAAATACCACAGAATCAGCTTTTTGGTATTTCGACATTTTTATTAGTTTTAGCTGTAATTTTCATTACCATACCTTTAATTTCTCGCTTGTTTGGCCATGTTACCAACCACAACCATGAAACCTTATCAGATACAGAAATAGTCGCAAATAGAACTGTAGCTGCTGATGAAATATGATGAGCATTGCAGTCTATAAATACCCCTTACCCGGATTTATCACTACACCTTTCAAAGCCTGTGCAGGGGAGCAGGGGAGCAGGGGAGAATGAAGGTACTCTCTCCCCTGCCCCTCCGCACCTCTGCCCCTCTGCCCCTCTGCCCCATCAAACGCCTGAAGCTTGTGAGAAATGCGGGCTTAGTCAGTAGGAATTAGAGGATATCTGCTGTTATTTCAGCAAAATAAGTATTTAATTTATACTTATTTTGCAGTTATTTTTATCGAATTTTGATTATATTTAGGACTTACGCACCAAGATTGTCTGTGGAGGTGGGGTTTAGGGGTGAAAGGGTATGGGGTGTAAGGGTTTGGAATACTTACACCCTTAAACCCTCATACCCCTGCACCCTGTTCTAAAACCTTAATTTTTCGTTTTTTTGCGTAAGCCCTAATATTGACTCAGACTGGGGCTAAAAAGATAAATCTCTTTTTTTGGAGAAATTTCACAAATGAATCAGGTTGTCATCAATGACACAACATTACGTGATGGCGAACAAGCAGCAGGTGTCGCTTTTAACTTAGAAGAAAAAATTGCGATCGCCAAATTTCTCGATGCAATTGGTGTACCAGAAATTGAAATTGGGATTGCGGCGATGGGTGAAGCCGAACAACAAGCGATCGCCACAATTGTTGATTTAAATTTACAAGCTCATCTGTTAGGCTGGAACCGCGCCGTGATTTCTGATATACAAGCTTCCATCGCTTGTGGTTTAAAGCGTGTACATATATCTATTCCCGTCTCTGCAATTCAAATTGGTGCAAAATTTCAGGGAAACTGGCAATTAGTCTTACAAAAACTCCAAGATAGTCTGAACTTTGCTTTAGACCAAGGACTGTTTGTTTCCGTAGGTGGAGAAGATTCCTCCAGAGCCGATGAGCAATTTTTGTTAGATACAGTACTTGCAGCGCAAGAATGGGGTGCATCACGGTTTCGCTTTTGTGACACCGTAGGTATTCTCGACCCATTCACCACTTATGACAAGGTAAAAAAATTAGTCACATCCTTGTCCATACCCGTGGAAATGCACACTCACAATGATTTTGGGTTAGCTACAGCCAACGCCTTAGCTGGTATCAAAGCTGGTGCATTATCTATCAATACTACAGTTAATGGTTTAGGAGAAAGAGCCGGAAACGCAGCTTTAGAAGAAGTTGTTATGGCGCTCAAACATCTATCTAAGATTGATTTAGGCATAGACACCCGACGTTTATTAGAAATATCGCAACTAGTAGCTACAGCCTCCGGTTATGGTTTACCCCCGTGG
Source organism: Aulosira sp. FACHB-615 (assembly GCF_014698045.1). Classification (GTDB taxonomy): domain Bacteria; phylum Cyanobacteriota; class Cyanobacteriia; order Cyanobacteriales; family Nostocaceae; genus Nostoc_B. Next base: position 65,826 of record NZ_JACJSE010000001.1, on the reverse strand, counting down.
AAAGCAATAGTCGGCGAAAACACCTTTGCTCATGAGTCAGGTATTCATGCTCATGGAGTCATACAAAATCCCCATACCTACGAGCCATTCGCACCCGAAGAAATTGGACAAGAACGGCGTTTAGTTGTAGGTAAGCATTCTGGCCGCCATTTATTATCAAATGTGCTGCAACAACATGGGATTATTCTCAATAGTGAAGAAACACAATCTGTTTTAAATGCAGTGCGACAAGAATCAACCCAGAAAAAGCGCAGTCTGACAACACAAGAGTTGTTATCTTTAGTCGGAGTGAAACAGTAATCAGCTTGTGTTGGGTTTCGCTATTGCTCCACCCAACTTACTATTGTCTTATCCAAAATATCTTGGGTTAGTGTTAACTATCGCTATAGGTGTTGAGTCAATTTGACCAACAGGCGCAGGCTTCATGTCTCGATAATCAAGAAATTGGACAAGAATTAGATAAGCAATAGCCAGCAATACAGAAATTGCACCTGTAATAATGGCAACTATTTTAGAACGATTCATCAGTAATCCTATGATGTAGACTTTTTGCTGTTCTCAATATCCACATTGCCACAAGATACGCAAATATTGGTACAAGTTGATAGGGGCTAGAGGCTAGAGGTTAGTACAAAAAGGCAAAAGTAAAAAGTAAGAATATTCATAACACAAGCTTTTTAGCAATCTCTTATGGTCTGTTTATCTACGCCAACCTGTACTAGATAAATGTAACTTATTGGGATGAAAAACGCTGTAGGTGTAATTTAACCCTTCTATTTATATGCAAATACGGTTCAGATAAGAAAACGAAATTACAACAAAACCAGCCAACGATAACTCAACAAAAAACGACAAAATGATTTTGGAGGGGGTTTGGGGGACGCAACCGTCCCCCAATCGGGGGCTTGGGGGAGAATCCCCCAAATCTTGCTCATTGTCTCATAAAACATTAGAGACGCGGAAGTTCGCGTCTCTAAGAATGTAGTATTAACATAGGATATAAATTAAATAAGTAAAATAACTAAAAGAAAAGTTAAATGGTGCGTTTGTAACTTCTCCGCCACTTTTCTAGTTGATCAATCGCAATTGCCTTAGTAACTACGTTCATTCCGTTACCTCGCCATTCTACTTCGGAATCTGTTGTAAAAACACCACATTCTAACTGATTCAGTTGAATATCCCAATATTCACTAAATCTATTTTTTAAAGTAATGACTTGTTCAAATACTTTATTTCTGTGTTTATTGCGTCTTTTTCTTTCAGTTGCGCCTGTTGCTTCTGTATCAATAAATTTCGTTTCGATGAGAAAGAGATTACCTTGTAACGTCAGATAAACAAAATCACATTTTCCTAAATCAGTGTAATCTGCTATTGGTGATTTTTCAAATAACAACAATTCACAGCATTCAGGAAACAAATTTTTGATATTTAAAAATAAATAAGCTTGCAAAAGTAGTTCCTTATCATAAGGAAAAACGATTACCCCTTCAAAAAACTGTTTTATATCTTCTTGGGTTTGTGGTTGAATTTTTTTACAATAAGAAACAAATCGATGTAAATCATTGGCAATCATCAAGCTCTAACTCCTTCACTTAGCAAATCTCCAACTCTCCCTAGCATCAAAAAATACCACTACAACCAAGAAATCATCATCCGCGTAAGTCACTAAAAAAACTAACTTATTACAGTATTACTACGGTGTTTTACTGTTGACGAAGGCATATTTAACATATCAAGTAGTTTCAGTTTTAAAAAACAAGTAATTTTTCTTACCCAAGTTTCATATATTTCTGATCAACTACTAGTTAATTGTTTTACATGAGCGAGAAATCTGGCATTTTGTAGTGCGAGAACAGTCGAGCGAGAATCTTGCACCCAAAATTGTCTGCCAAAACGGACAAGTTGCCGAGAACTACCAGCTTGTACAATGCCAATGACAGGGACTTTGGCTTTTTCTCTGTCACCTGATATTTCTTTTAAAATTGTACGTAGGCGATCGCGTTCTTCAATTGTGATCGCTTGTTGGGGAGTAAGTTCTACCATCACCAGTTGGACTGTTTCCACTGGTTCGACATCTTCCACAATTAATTGTACTTGTTCATCGCGTCTATCGACTTTACCCCAAATAATTAATCGGGCATCAACTTCTAGGGCAAGGCTCACCCGTTCATAAGTTTTAGGAAAGACAACAGCTTCTAATTGAGCAGTTAAATCTTCTATCTGCAAAATTGCCATCGGGTCGCCTTTTTTGGTCATGACTTTTTTGACATTATTTAACATCACAACTGCACAAAGTAATGTGTCTTCTTTCTGCTCACCGAGTTGTGATAAATTAATTGGCGCTAAAATCGATGATGAATGTTTAATTGATTTGAGTGGATGATCTGAGACATAAAATCCCAACAATTCTTTTTCCATCTGCAACTTTTTCTGCGGCGGAAAATCTGGGACAGGTTGGGCTTTGGGTACAGAATCAAAGACATTATTGGTAGTTTTGGTAGTAGATGCAGAAGCAAATCCACCGCCTAATAAGTCAAATAAGTTACCTTGACCAGTTGCTCTATCTTTAGCGCGAGATTGCGCCCAATCATAAACAAGTTCGAGGTCTTTGATTAATTGGTGGCGATTTGGTTCAATTTTGTCAAAAGCACCGCAATAAATCAGTGATTCTAAAGTACGGCGGTTAACTGCACGCAAGTCAACGCGATCGCAAAAGTCAGATAATGATTTAAACGCCCCTTGGTCTTCCCGCGCTTCTAAAATACAAGCGATCGCATTCTGTCCCACATTCCGAACAGCAGAAAAACCAAATAAAATCTTGTCGCCAACTGGTGTAAAATCTACACCAGAACGGTTAATATCCGGCGGTTCGATTTGAATATTCATACTCAAACAAGTCGAAATATATTTCTGTACCTTGTCTGTGTCACCACTGTTAGCCGTTAACAGGGCTGCCATATATTCTAATGGATAATTCGCTTTTAAATATGCTGTTTGATAAGTGACATATCCATAAGCAGTAGAGTGGGATTTATTAAAGCAATTAGAAGCGATGAAATTATTTTTAATGACAAAATTATGGTCTTGTTCTACCCCAATGTCATAGACATTTGACAGACCAACAGATTTACGAGTAATTATTTTAACCATCTTTCTTTTCCCCGCCGCCAACTTAATAAAAGCGAATATTATTACTTTAATGAGTCATCAACAACCAGACTTAAAAGTTTACTTCCCTAACTGCTACTCATCTCCTCTTACACGACAATAACTGAAATTTATAGCTAAGTTAATAGTCTAAGTTTTATAATTTGCAAACATCCAGTTATCAAGTATATAGTTGCTGTTTTGGGGAAGGATGACATACTTACCCGCAATATGTACTAAAATCAATGATTTGAGTTACCAAGAGAGCAGTCATGGCATCCATACGCGAGTTGCACGAACAGCTAGTTAAAAAAGAACGTTCCGCCGTTGAAATTACCCAAGAAGCTTTGGACAAAATTCAAGCTTTAGAGCCGAAATTACACAGTTTCTTGCATGTAACAGCACAACAGGCGTTGGAGCAAGCTCGTGCTGTAGATGCCAAAATCGCTGCGGGTGAAGAAATTGGCTTGTTAGCAGGGATTCCCATTGGCATTAAAGATAATATGTGTACCAAAGGAATCCCCACTACCTGCGGTTCCCGGATATTGGAAAATTTTGTGCCACCTTATGAGTCTACAGTGACACAAAAATTGCTAGATGCTGGGGCTGTCACGGTGGGCAAAACCAATTTAGATGAATTTGCAATGGGTAGTTCGACAGAAAATTCTGCCTACCAAGTTACAGCTAACCCGTGGGATGTAACGCGGGTTCCTGGTGGTTCATCTGGGGGTTCAGCCGCCGCCGTTGCTGGGGATGAATGTGTGGTTTCCCTTGGTTCTGATACTGGTGGTTCAATTCGCCAACCAGCTTCTTTTTGTGGTGTCGTCGGCTTGAAACCAACCTACGGACTTGTTTCACGCTACGGTTTGGTGGCTTACGCTTCATCTTTAGATCAAATTGGCCCTTTTGGACGCTCTGTAGAAGATACCGCAATTTTGCTGCGAGCGATCGCAGGCTACGACCCCAAAGATTCCACCAGCCTGAAAGTAGACATTCCCGACTACGCAGCTTCCCTCAAACCAGACCTCAGAGCTAGAAAAAAGCTGCGAATTGGGATAATTACAGAAACCTTTGGTGAAGGCTTAGACTCGGTGGTGGAGACGGCTGTTACCAAAGCCATCGACCAATTACAAATGTTAGGCGCTGAAATTCATACAATTTCTTGTCCTCGTTTCCGCTACGGTTTACCGAGTTATTACATCATCGCCCCATCGGAAGCATCAGCCAACCTCGCCCGTTACGACGGCGTGAAATACGGCTTACGCACACCCGATGCAGATAATTTACTGTCAATGTACAAGAGTACCCGTGCTAGTGGCTTTGGCACCGAAGTTAAACGCCGAATTATGATTGGCACTTACGCCCTATCGGCTGGGTATTATGATGCTTACTATCTCAAAGCCCAAAAAGTCCGCACCCTGATTAAACAAGACTTTGAAAACGCCTTTAAGCAAGTTGATGTGTTAGTTACTCCCACTGCTCCCACCACAGCATTTAAAGCCGGCGAAAAAACCACAGATCCTTTGAGTATGTACTTAAATGACCTGATGACCATTCCCGTCAATCTCGCTGGCTTACCAGGGATTAGCGTACCTTGTGGTTTTGATGACCAAGGTTTACCCATCGGCTTGCAAATCATTGGCAATGTCTTAAGAGAAGACCAAATTCTGCAAATAGCTTACGCTTATGAGCAAGCAACTAATTGGCATCTACGCAAGCCAGTATTGTAGTGCTAACTAAGGCTGTATGTGAAGAAGGGGTGTGAGGGTTTTGAACACCTAAAACTCTAGGGGAAATTCAAAAGTCATAGGACTTACGCAGTAAGACGAAATGTCAAGGGTGTATGGGTATAGGGGTGTATGTATCTAAAACTCTTACACCCCATACCCTTTCACCCCTAAACCCAACCTCCACAGACAATCTTGGTGCGTAAGTCCTGAGTAAAATAATTTTTGACTTTTAACTTTTGACTTTTGACTTAATTTTGCCCTTACACCCTCTCCCAAACCCTTAAAACTATTGAGCGTTGACTTTGGGCTGTTGACTGTTGACTTGGGGAGTGAATGTGACTTCCTTGATTTTCCCGGAAGTTCCCAAGGGTTTTGCTGGTTGATTGTTGACAGAAACCAAGACAACACCTGCATTTCCAGAACGCACAGTCAACTGTTTTTTAGCTGTCCAGGTTTTGCGTTGTCCTTTGTTTAAGTTACCGACAAATTCAGTTTTACCGTCTACGTTCACTTGTAACCAAGATTTACCTTGAAGTTCTAAGGTAACGGCGACAGCCTGACTCAAATTATCTTTGGAGGGTGCAATCACCGCTAGGGGGGTTGGGGGATTTTCGGCTGGTGCTTGATTAGTTGACGGTAAAGATTCTGTTTTAGGTAAGGGTGCAGATTGAGATAAGGCTGCTGTTGTTTTTTTAGATGTTCCTAAGTTAAGTTTTTTAACGAAAGATTCGGCAGAAAATTGGGGATTAAGTACATACATAAGCCCACCAGCCGCCACTAATAATAAAACGGTGTAAGGAATGAATAGTGGTAAAGAAAATTTACGTTTCGAGGCTGCTTTGTGACCAGAGTTTTTCACAACTACGGAAGGATGAACTTCAGTGGAAAAAGTTTTAGCTAAGGAAGCACCATCTAAGCCGATAACATCTGCATAACGACGGATAAAGCCTTGAATATATACAGGTTCGGGTAGTTCATCGAATTTGCCTGTATCTAAAGCCTTTAAGCAAGCAAGGCGAATATTGGTTTTAATTGCTACCTGCTCTAGTTGAATAGATTTTTCCTGTCTGACTTGTTTTAAAGTTTTACTTATTTCTTGCAACTGTTCTTTTTGAACGTCTTCTAAGAGGCTCACGACCTTCTCCTACAATTAACTTATGTTTACTATTTAACGGAAGAATTACTAAATTTCCGGCTCCTGAATTCTGACTGCTGAATTCTTCTTCAAGAATCCCAAATTGTTTTTGACTCTATACTCTATACGAAAACAACGAAAACTGCTATACAAGTAATTTTTAAAGCATAAAATTACCCGTATGAAAATACGCAAGCAGCAATTGTTATTTTTATTTAAGTTTAAGTCGTTACTTGCTTTTGGAATCGTGACTGCGATCGCCTACTGTAGCATCAGTCTATTTCTGTTTTTCCAGCAACCCAGGTTCATCTTTTTTCCCTCCACTGTGATTGAAAAGACACCAGACTTGTTCAATTTGCCTTATCAAGAAGTCTGGATACCTGTAAAAACTAGCTTGGGAAAGGTCGAAAAAATCCATGCTTGGTGGATTCCAGCCAAGCAGCCCAATGCCAAGGTGTTGTTATATCTGCACGGGAATGGCCTGAATATTGGCGCAAATATAGCGCATAGCCAGCGATTTCATCAACTGGGATTTTCCGTGTTGCTGATTGATTATCGGGGATATGGTCGCAGTCAAGGCGAGTTTCCCAATGAAATGAGAGTCTATCAAGATGCTGCTACCGCGTGGCAATATCTGACGCAGCAACAGCAAATTCCCCCCCAGCAAATTTTTATTTATGGTCATTCTTTGGGTGGTGCGATCGCTATTGATTTGGCTGTAAAACACCCCGAAGCGGCTGGATTAATTGTAGAAAGCTCTTTTTCATCCATGCGCGAAATCATATCTACTCGCAAATGGTTTTCCGTCTTTCCCATCGATTTAATTTTGACACAGCGTTTTGACTCAATCAAAAAAGTGCCACAGTTGCAAATGCCAGTTTTATTTATTCACGGCACTGCTGATTCCACTGTACCTGCTTACATGAGCCAAAAACTTTATGATGCTGCCCCTGAACCCAAACAGCTAATTTTGGTTCCCAATGCTGACCATAACAATACAGCTGTAGTTTCTGGTAGTAAATATCTGCAATGGGTAGATTCATTTGTTCAAAAGGTGCGGAATTAGTCAAGACTTACGTACAAAGATTGTCTGTGGAGATTGGGTGTATGTGTGAAAGGGTTTTGAGTACTTACACCCTAATCTAAAACCTTAATTTTTCGTTTTTTACGTAAGTTCTATTAACTTGATAAATATCTCCCATCGTAATATTACTTAGTTTTTAATCTTGCCTTTAACCCCTTTGCTTAACATACCTAAAATAACCAAAAATATACGGTTTTATAGATAAATATCCTGATGTCATATTTAAACCGCCGGAGAATTTATACAAATAGACTTCTTGCGGTATGGGGAGTAATTTGTATTATGACTATGGCACCTGCATATTTATTTAAAATTCTGGGAAATCCTACCATTGAGATTTCGCAAGCAGAACTGCGATCGCTACTAGGTGAAATTGAGACTCAACTTCATCGCAGTCAAGTTTATCGTCAAGCCTTGGCTAAACTACAAACATTACTTGGTTCTTCCGAAGAAGCCAAAAATTTATTTAAAGCTATCGGTAGGGAAGCTATCGGTTTGGCATTCCAGAACTTTGCCCATCACGCAAAAGTCGCAGATAGCAATCAACAAACAAACACAGAACCAGAAAAATCTAGTAATGTTGCTAATAGTATTCCTAGCAATCATCTAAATCAGCAACCAACAAATACAGATGTATTATCAATATCTTTGGTAACAGAAGATACCAGTAAAGCCGTTACCCAAAATCCTGAAAATTCAGCTAAAAAACATCCCATACCAAAACTCATGAACTGGCTGCAACCGAATCAAAAAAAAGCAAATGTTGAACTAGCCCAGCAACAATTAGCCGCCCAACGTTTAGCAATCATGAGTCAAATTGGTCAACAATTACGCCAAGCCCGTGAAGCTAGAGGTTTTTGTTTGAGAGATTTGAGTATCTTCACTCACTTACCAACTCATCAAATGGAAGCAGTCGAAAACGGCGACTTAGAATCATTACCAGAGGATATTTTAGTTAGAGGATTTATCCGGGTGATGGGTAATGCTTTGGGACTCAACGGTACAAGTTTGGCTAACTCTTTACCAATGGTTAATACTGTTCCATCCGTTCTACCTTCTTGGTCTCAGTCTAAACATAATTCCCCTAGTATGGGGTTAGAACTAAGACCGATACATTTATATTTAGGCTATACAGCCCTGGTAGCTGGGACAGTGGGAGGTTTATCTGTCATGTCTCAACCGGGAAAAATTGACACCACTGTTAATCCTGATGCTAGTTCGTCTTCGCCTGTTTCTCAGACAAATAAAAATCCTGAACCCAATGCGAAACCAGGTATTAAGTCAAGTGCTGCGGGAATTAGTGTCGGTTCAGATATTGCCCCACCGGAAGCATTGTAATTAAGCGTGCTGAGTGCTGAGTGTTGAGTGCTGAGAGGGGGGAGACAAGGGAGAGGGGGTAGACAAGGGAGCTTTCAAGGGCAGGCTTTTTTTATTAGACAAATTTTTGGGCTTTTAAAACCAAAATTATTGTCTGAACAGTTAAAACTACGTTTCATAATTGAGAATATTCTCAACTATTTATCGAAGGTTTAAAAACCTGCCCTTGAAAGAGACAAGGGAGAGGGGGTAGACAAGGTAGAGGGGGTAGACAAGGTAGAAAGATTGCTTCCTTGTCTCCCGTGTCCCCCGTGTCTCCCTTGTCTCCCGTGTCCCCCATGTCTCCCTTATCCCCTCGCCCCCCACCTACACAGTGATAATATATCTTTGTAATTAAAATTCCCTTATGACACCAGACCCTTATGCTTGGATAGAAGAATCGTTAGCAACAATCCATCGGGCGGACTGGTATCGTGCAGTACAAGCTTTAAGCGATCGCCCTGGTGCAACGGTGGTGTTGGCGGGGCGAGAGGTGATTAATTTTGCCAGTAATGATTATTTGGGTTTGGCTGGGGATGAAAGGTTAATTGCTGCTGCTACAGCCGCCACTAGAGAATTTGGGACTGGTAGTACAGGTTCTCGATTACTCAGTGGGCATCGGCAATTACACAGAGATTTAGAAAAAGCGATCGCATCTCTCAAACAAACTGAAGATGCAATTGTCTTTAGTTCAGGATATCTGGCAAACTTGGGAGCGATCGCAGCTGTTGTTGGGAAACGTGATTTAATTCTTTCTGACCAGTACAATCATTCCAGCCTGAAAAATGGTGCCATTCTCAGTGGGGCAACCATCACAGAATATCCCCATTGTGATGTTGTGGCTTTAAAAACTCAACTCAGCCAACAACGGCAAAACTACCGTCGTTGTTTAATTATTACCGATAGCGTCTTTAGTATGGATGGGGATTTATGTCCCTTGCCAACATTGTTAGCGATCGCGGAAGAATTTAACTGTATGCTGCTAGTTGATGAAGCCCACGCAACTGGGGTCATGGGTCAAACTGGCGCGGGGTGTGTGGAATTTTTTGGCTGTACTGGTAAGCAGTTAATTCAAATTGGCACTTTAAGCAAAGCTTTAGGTAGTTTAGGTGGTTATGTTGCTGGCAATGCTCACTTAATTGATTTTTTACGCAATCGCGCCCCGACTTGGATTTACACCACAGGACTTTCCCCCGCCGATACCGCCGCCGCCTTAGCCGCAATTCACATTATCCAACAAGAACCCCAACGGCGAATGCAATTGTGGCGTAATGTCGATTACCTCAAAAATCTGATGCAGCAGCAATTACCCCAACTGAAGTTATTACCAACAGAATCACCCATACTTTGTTTTCAATTACCCAGTCCCACTGATGCACTCCGGGTTGGTAAGCACCTCAAAGATGCAGGTATTTTTGCCCCCGCAATTCGTCCACCCACAGTCCCAACCAGTCGCATCAGAATTTCTGTTATGGCTACCCATCAAACACAGCATATAGAAGCATTAGTCGCAGGCTTGAAAGTGCTGAGTGCTGAGTAAAAATACTAGTCACACTTTCATACTTGGCTCTTGAAAATTGTTTCATCGGGACTGCCAGGAAAAATAGGAATTTGGTTTGATGTTTAAATTTAGTCATCAGCGATGGGAACAAATATCTCAGAATAGAAATCATTTGGAATTAGCTAATCAAAAATTAGTGACAATTTGATTTTTGATCAGGCAAGATTTTACATTTTATAGCAAGCCTACTGTTTATCAATAATTTAAGACTGCTATCCTTTAAGATAAATTGAGAATAATGAATTTGTTTAAATTTACTAAATCAATGTAAAGAAAGTATTATCCTATTAAATTTTATTGAAAAATACATACAATATTTTGGGAAAATTGACTACTATCGAAAGACATTTTTTTGCTAAAAAAATGATCTATCTCCCGATAAATGTCGAAAAATTGCAAACTAGCTTAGGGTATGTATAGCCCCCCGCCACAAGTTTTGGTTGTTTGCAATTGTTTTCATGCCCTACATTCATTATTCGCATTTACTACGTTATGGCTTTGTGGTGGTAGTTGTCGCCACAGCACTAGTAATTATGCTCTTGCTTGACCCCATATTAGACATGAAGGGAACACCATTCCTACTATTTTTTAGTGCTGTAATGGTGAGTGCTTGGTATGGTGGTTTGAAATCAGGACTGTTAGCAACCTTCTTGTCAGCAATATTAAGCGATTACTTTTTTCTTTCCCAACATTACACAGTCGGGTTAAGTTTACCTAATGGTGTAAAAATACTGTTATTTGCGTTACAAGGATTACTATTTAGTTTTCTGTCTGAAGAATTAAGGCACGCGAAACGTAAAGCAGAAATTAATCTCCAGAAACTAAAAATTAGTGAAGAACGATTTCGCGTCGCCCTGAGTAATTCAGATATTGTCGTGTTTCAGCAAGACCGCGATTTTCGTTATCAATGGGTTCATAATCTACAGGGTATAGATACAGTTGCAGCCGTGTTAGGCAGAACTGATTATGAACTTTTCCCCACAGCAATAGCACAACAATTGATCAAAATTAAACGTCAGGCGGTAGAACAAGGTATTTCCACCCGTGAGGAAGTTTGTCTGAGTCTTGGGGAAGAAGTGATTTATTATGACTTGCTAGTGGAACCCCTCACCGGTGGCGAAGGTGGTGTGACTTGTGTGGGCGTAAATATTACAGAACGCAAGCAAACAGAACTAGAAAAAGCCAAGTTACAAAGCACACTCCAGCAAGCCCTCCAACAAAAAGAAGAATCTTTAGCTTTACTGAATACTTGGTTAACTAGTTCCCCCGTAGCATTGGCATTTCTTGATACTGAATTACGCTATGTGTATGCTAATGAAGCTTTAGCATCTATCAACGGTATACCTCTAAGTCAACATATTGGTCGTACTCTACAAGAAATCTTACCGGAATGGGCGGGGCGATTAGAACCAGTGTTTCAGCAAGTAATTCAAACGCGCCAACCATTACTGAACCAAGAAGTTAGCGGCGAAACTCATCCGCCTGGGGTATATCGCCAAAGTTTAGTTAGCTACTATCCTGTTAGCTTACCCGATGGAAAGTTGCTGGGCGTGGGAGTGACTGGTGTTGAAATTACACCAATCAAACAAGCTGAACAAGCATTGCGAGACAGCGAAGCTAAGTTTCGCAGTGTGGTTGAGTCCAATATGATTGGAATTGGCTTTTGGGAACAAGATGGCAAAATTACAGATGCTAATGATGCCTTGCTGAAGATGTTGGGTTACAGCCGCGAAGATTTAGTTAGTGGAGAATTGGACTGGCGAAATTTGACACCTGCTGAGTATCTTTATCTTGATGAACAAGCACTCATACAACTTCAACACGGTTCCTTTTCCACTCCTTATGAAAAAGAATATATCCGCAAAGATGGGACGAGCCTACCAGTGTTAATTGGTAGCAGTCATTTTGAGGGAACTTCAGACAGAGGCGCTTTTTTTGTTATTGATATTACAGAACGTAAGCAGGCGGAAGAGCAACTACGCTACATTGCGGAAATCAGTAGTTTACTGTCTACTTCTTTAGATTATGAGGAAACTTTACAGCAAATTGCCAAAATCTCTGTGCCACAATTAGCTGACTGGTGTAGTGTAGAGATTTTGACTGATGATGGTTCACTGCGGCGTTTACCTGTGGCTTATGCCGATCCTGCTCAGGCGGAGTTAGCGCAACAACTCCAAGAATATGTGCCGAATTTGTCAGGTATACATCCGATCGCTAGAGTACTGCAAACAGGCAAACCAGAATTAATCGCTCAAGTCACTGATGCGATGTTAGTTGCCTCAACGCAAAACGCCGAACATTTAGAAATTATCCGTCAGCTAGGGGCGAAGTCGGCAATGGTGGTGCCATTAATCGCCCACAAGCGAGTTTTGGGTTGTATTACCTTTGCGATCGCGCAATCAAATCGTTGTTACGATGAAACTGATTTAAATTTAGCCACAGATGTAGCTTATCGCGCTGCCTTAGCAGTGGAAAATGCCCAACTTTATCGAGATAATCATCAAGCGTTAATTAATTATGCCGAATCTCTAGCACTGTTAGATGCACTGTTAGCAGGCGCACCTGTGGCAGTTTGCTTTTTAGACCAAGAATTACGCTATATCAGAATTAATCAAGTTTTAGCTGACATTAACGGTTTCCCTGTAGAAGCCCATCTGGGGCGGAAATTTAGCGAGATGTTCCCCAGGATGGCAACGCAATTTGAAGCGCAATTACAACAGGTGTTAGAAACTGGCGAACCCCTGCTGAATGTGGAAATTAGCGGGGAAGTACCAGGAAAACCAGGAATATACAGCTATTGGTTGGGTAATTATTATCCAGTCCGCAATGCTTTAAATGAAACTGTGGGGATTGGAATTATTTTCTCAGATGTCACAGCCACCAAAGTTGCGGAAATTGCTTTGCGTGAAAGTGAATCGAGATTCCGCGCTATGTTCAACCAAGCCGCAGTCGGTATTGCTTTGGTAGGGTTGAATGGTCAATTTTTGCAAGTAAATCCGGCATTGTGTGAGATTACAGGTTACAGCCAAGCCGAATTAATGCAGATGAACTTTCAAAATATCACCCACCCTGACGACTTAGCCGATGATTTAGCCCAGGCTGGGAGAGTTTTAGCAAAGGAAATTAACGGTTACTCTTTAGAAAAACGCTACATTCGCAAAGATGGTTCCCCGGTTTGGGTAAATCTGACTTCTTCGGCTGTTTGGGATATTCATGGACAAGCCAAGTATGCAGTCGGCATTATCGAAGATATCAGCGAACGCAAACAAGCCGAACTCGCGCAAAACTTTTTAGTCGAAGCCAGTAGCTTACTAGCCGCCTCCCTAGATTATCAAGTCACTCTCCATAATGTGGCTAATTTGGTAGTGCCTACCTTAGCTGATTGGTGTGTTGTTCATGTGCTGGGGGAAGATTATACGATTCAACAAATCGCAATGGTGGCGACGCTTCCGGCTAAACAAGAAATCCTCTCAGAACTGCGCCGACGTTATCCCCCCAAATACGAAGACAACAGTCCGTTTCGAGAAACCTTATTACGCGGCGCATCAGTCTTTTATCCCGAATTTCCATCCCAAATTCTTCCCCAACTTGCTGAAGACGCAGAACATCTACAGTTACTCCAAAGCCTGGGTACAAGTTCTTTAATCATTATTCCCCTACATTTGCGCGGGGAAATATTGGGCATAATTTCTTTAGCAAGAGGTAAATCTAGTTGTGCTTATAATGCCGCAGATTTGGCATTAGCAGAAGATTTAGCCCATCGTGCGGCGACGGCGATTGATAACGCCAGACTTTACCAAAAAACCCAGCAGGCAAAACAAGCCGCCGAATTAGCCGTTAGTCGCACTGTGCGTTTACAAAGAATTACCGCCGCCCTTTCCGAAGCTATTACCCCGCAACAAGTGGCTGATGTACTGGTGAATCAGGGAATTGCGGCGTTAGGTGCGAGTGCAGGTTCTGTGAGTTTGTTAGTAGAACATGGCAGTTATTTGAAAGTTGTGCAAGCCACTGGCTATCCAGAATCAGTACTGGATGCTTGGAAAACTTTTCCGGTAACGGCAGCTGTCCCTTTAGCGGAAACCGTGCGAACAGGCAAAGCAATTTTTCTCGAAAGTCCAGCCGTCTTAGCTGCTAATTATCCCCACTTAGCCGATTTACCATCGGTGACAGGAAATTCTGCCTTTGCTTGTGTTCCCTTGATTGTAGAAAAACAAGTAATTGGGGCATTAGGATGGAGTTTTGCCACTACCCAAATTTTTTCCGAAGCTGATCAAGGATTTATGTTGACATTGGGGCAGCAATGTGGTCAAGCGATCGCCCGCGCCCAACTCTACGAAGCCGAACGCCTTGCCCGTTCCGAAGCCGAAACCGCCAACCGCATCAAAGATGAATTTCTGGCGGTGCTTTCCCATGAACTGCGAACTCCCCTCAACCCGATTTTAGGCTGGGCAAAATTACTCCGCACCCGCAAAAACGACGAAACCACAATATTGAGGGCTTTGGAAACCATTGAACGCAACGCCAAGTTACAAGCCCAACTGATTGAAGATTTATTAGATGTGTCGCGGATTTTGCGCGGTAAGTTAAGTCTGCATATCCGCACTGTAGATTTAAACAGCACCATTACCGCCGCCCTAGAAACAGTGCGTTTAGCCGCCGAAGCCAAATCAATTCAACTGCAAACCTCTCTGCCCCAGCAGAACGTTGAAGTGATGGGTGACGGCGATCGCTTGCAACAAATTGTCTGGAATTTGGTATCCAATGCCGTAAAATTCACACCATCAGCCGGACAAGTAGAAGTGCGCTTAGAACAAGTCGGGATGGAGGCGCAAATTCAAGTCATTGATAACGGTAAGGGCATCACCCCAGAATTTTTACCCTACGTCTTTGAATACTTCCGCCAAGCCGATGGCAAAACCACCAGAGTCTTTGGTGGATTGGGATTAGGACTGGCAATTGTCCGCCATTTAGTAGAACTCCACGGTGGTATAGTCTGGGCAGAAAGTCCCGGTGAAGGACAAGGGGCAACTTTTACCGTGCGACTACCTCTGCATAAAAGTGCTGATGCCACCGAATTGAATCCTGAAACTGCACAGATGGACTTGGCAACCCAAGATTCATTATTGGCGGGAGTGCGAATTTTGTTTGTTGATGATCAATCTGATGTCTTGGAGTTTTTCAGCTTTGCCTTAGAACAGTATGGGGCAGAAGTGACAGCCGTTGCATCCGCCGCCGCCGCATTAGAAGCCCTAGTGCAGTTAGAGCCAGATATTTTACTCAGCGATATTGGAATGCCGATTATGGACGGGTATATGTTGCTACGGCAAGTTAGGCAATTACCCCAAGATAAATGCGGGCAAATTCCCGCGATCGCCCTCACAGCCTATGCTGGTGAAATCGACTATAAACAAGCAATAGCCGCAGGTTTTCAACGACATATCCCCAAACCCGTTGATCCCCTTGACTTAGCAATTGCGATCGCTAAACTGATTCGGCGGAAGTAAGGAGGGTAGTGGTTCGACTTCGCTCACCAACCGGAGCAGGGGGACAAGGGGGACAAGGGTGACAAGGGTGACAAGGGGGACAAGGGTGACAAGGAGGACAAGGGAGACAAGGGGGATAAGGAAGCAATATTTCTACCCCCTCTCTCTTGTCTACTCCCTCTCCCTTGTCTCCCCCCTCTCCCTTGTCTACCCCCTCTCAGCACTCAGCACTTCCTAAGCACTCCGCAATGCCACAATCGGGTCGAGTTTAGCTGCACGGCGGGCGGGAACGACACCAAAGAATAAACCGATCGCACCAGAAACACCGACGGCGGTAGCAATAGCTACAGGAGAAATCCCCGCTTCTAGGGGTGTCAGGCTGGCAACAATCATAATTCCACTGACACCAACGCCAGTTCCCAATAAACCACCAATTGCTGACACAATCACAGCTTCAATCATGAACTGGAGTAATATATCTTGTTCGGTTGCGCCAATGGCTTTTCTGAGTCCGATTTCTTGGGTGCGTTCGGTGACGGAAACCAGCATGATATTCATGATACCGATACCGCCGACGAATAGGGAGATACCCGCGATCGCCGCCAGCATAATTGTTAATGCACCTGTGATTTGTCCGACAGTTTGCAAAGCATCTTTTTGGGTACGGATAGTAAAGTCATCTTCACCGATGATTTTGTGGCGTTGGCGCAGCAAATTGGTAATTTGAAAAACGGCTGCATCTACGCTATCGGCGTTCTTAGCTGAGGCGACAATGTAACTTAACTCTAATCCATAGGGAGAAGTACGCCCGACAATGCGGTTTGCCATTGTAATTACCGGGATTAACGCCGCATCATCATAATCCACACCCAAATTTGAACCTTTGGCAACTAATACCCCAATCACCCGAAAACTCGTATTGTTGATGCGTAACTGCTGTCCCACAGGATTACTAGTGGCGAAAAGTCTTTGGGCTAATTTTGCCCCCAGCACCGCCACTTGGTTACTGCGTTTCATATCCACTTCTGAAAAGAACCGCCCTTTGTCGGTGGTAAAGTCGCGCACCGTCAAAAAGCTGGGAGTTGTACCAATAATATTGACATCGGTGTTTTTATTCCCTACCGTCACCACCTGCCGACTATTTAACTCCGCCGTCACATCTGCTATGGTTGGCACTTGAGTAGCGATCGCTCTGGCATCTTCTAAAACTAAAGTTTTTGGGGTATCACGGGAAATCCGCTCGGTTTCTTGATTACCAGGAATGACAAATAACACATTCGGCCCCAAAGATTCTAATTGTTTGGCAATGTATCTCTGTCCGCCTTCCCCAATACCAATCATGGCAATTACCGAAGCGTTACCAATCACTATCCCCAACATGGTGAGGGCGCTACGCAACTTATTCGACAGCAGGGTTTTGCCTGCCATTTGTACGCTTTCTAAGAAGTTCATAAGTAAGTAGAAAGTGCTTAGTTATATTAAAGTGCTGAGTGTGGGTAGACAAGGTAGAGGGGGGAGACAAGGTAGAAAGATTGCTTCCTTGTCCCCCTTGTCCCCCTTGTCCCCCATCTCAATTCTGCTGCTCTTGCGCCTTCTTGATTTTATAGTCCTGGGGTAAGTCCACAAACACGCGATCGCCTGCTTCTACTCCTGATAAAACTTGAGTTTGGTCTTGAATTTGCGCTCCTGTTGTAACTTCCCGAAACTGGGGTTGATTTTTGGCATCGGGAATCAAGACACCAGTTTTACCTTTTTCGGTGACAATGGCTACTGTGGGTAATACTAAGGTGTTGCTGACGCGATCGCCCAAAAAAGTCAAATCGACATTTAACCCAGAACGCAGTTTATCTATGCCTGTATCTAAAGCTACGCGCACCTGAAAGGATGTTACACCTTGTTCTACAACTGCTTCTGGTGCAATCAAGCGTACATTACCTTTAAATACTTGATCTGGATAAGCATCAGCCACAATTTCGACTTCCTGTCCTACTTTCACTCGTCCAATATCAGCTTCGGGGATTTGTGCTAGTACTTCCAAGCCTTTAGCAACCGCCACAATCGAACTAGAAGTTGCTGATGCACTGCTAGAAGCAGAGGTAGTTGGTGTGACAAATGCACCGATATTCGCATACTTTTGCGTCACAATCCCTGCAAACGGGGCGCGAATCACAGTTTCTTCAATTTTGACATTAGCAGCCGCTAACTGTGCTTGGGCCGCTTTAACGGCGGCTTGGCGTTGGGCAATTTCTTCTTTACGTGTACCATTTTCTAATAAAACTAAAGCGGCTTTGGCTTCGGTGACGGCAGCTTCTTTCATGTCAATTTCTTCACTGCGAGAACCACTTTCCATCAGTGATAACCGCCGACGCGCTTCTTCTAAATTAGCTTTAGCCGATTTATCATCACTCACTGCTTGGTCTAATAATTGCTTTTTTTCTGCGCCTTGTTGGTAAAGATATTGGTAACGTTTAACTTGTTCAGTGGTGTAATTTACCCTGGCTTGGGCTGCATCTACTTGGGCTTGCACTTGAGAAATTTCTTGGGGACGATTCCCGGCACGCGCTTGGGCTAATTGGGCTTCGACTTGTCGCAAACGCGCCCTGGCTTGAGTGATTTCTTGGGGACGGTTCCCAGCTAAGGCTTCATCTAACTGCGCTTGGGACTGGGCTAAGTTGGCGCGATATTGCAGAATTTGGGCTTGTAAATCACCGACATCCATCCGGGCGATCACTTGATTTTGCTGTACGCGATCGCCTTGTTCCACATATAATTCTGCCAGCACCCCAGGATTTTTCGGACTAATATTTACACTCTGCACAGGTACAACCTTACCACTGGCAGTAATTTTTAAAGTTACATTTTTTGCTTCTACAGGTACAGTTAGTTGTGTAATATCTTGCTCACTTGTTCCACGATTCACCACATTGACTGTACTCGTAACACCCGCCACAACAGCACCCGTGGCTATCAACCCAATTAGCCAGCGATATGGGTGATAAACTTTGCCAATCACGGGAACTTCTATGTAAGTGTTCATAATTACGGTCTAATCTATACTTTGAGGCTAGGGAATCGCTATTGAGAACGTTGTCAGAACTTAATTAACGTTCCTTAATACTAGTCTCTAGTAATTTTAACCGCCTTCACCTAAATGGGTGAAATGGGAGGCTGTTAAGCATTTACTTTACCTCACTGGAATGAGAACCCGCTATATTCCAATACGGTTCAGTTAGTGAAATTTAAAAATTACAGATCCCCCTAAGTCCCCCTTAAAAAGGGGGACTTTTATTCTTGTTCCCCCCTTTTTCAAGGGGGGTTAGGGGGGATCAAAACCTTAACTGAACCGTATTGCGCTATATTCACAAAAAAAGCCACTTGTAATGCGGCTAAATGACCAAAAATATTATTGTATAGATGATTCCTCTACTAAAAGATAGAAATGGTTTTTCAATCTTTTAGTAGTGGAAAAACTATACTTTTACCAAAGCTTTTTGTTTACGCTTCATCCACAATCCGAAACCAGAACCAATAACCACACCACCAAGGGTCAACGGTTCAGGTACAGGTGTAGCGTTGTTAGCCTGTAGACTGGTAGCTGTAATACCAGCAAAGGACGGGGCACGGCTACGACTATACTGTATGAAATTTGTGCTACCTATTCCAGTAAATCCACGCCCAAATCCTAACACCAACTGGCTAACGGTGGTAGAACTCTGTACAAACGCTAATGCCTCTGCAATTTGAGGCTGCACGCCAACCTGGAATTCTATAATCCCAGCTATGTTTGTGCTGTTGTTCAGTGGGCTAGAAGGATTGCCCAAGTTATTGAACAATCTGTCAATAACTGTTCCTGAAGTGTTTGTGAGCGTTATATCCCATTCAGATAAAATAACTTGACGTACGGATGAGTTTAATGGTAATTGATTCTGATCTACTATGTAGTAACCACTAGCACTACCGTTACTACCAAAATCTACGCTAAGTTCATATCTTTGCAAATTTATCGCACTAGCAGGAGAAATCCCCACAGTTGCCAGTATACCAACACCAATCGATGCTATCGCTGCCGATTGGAATATATTCTTGAGAGATTTGATCATCGTTATTCAATCCTGAAAACAAGATTTCAAGTAATGAGAATAAAATGTAAAAATGGCGTTTTTACCTGCATAAATTCCTAATTAGACAATTAACATAAAATCGCATTCATAATTTTTGTTTACGATAATTTGTTTATTGTTATTTTAATTATTTATGACAAGATAAATAATAGATAATGCCTTTTTTACATCTAAGAGGAATGGTGTCATTTCAGCCGATAAAAAGCAATAGGAAAAGTATATCTTTAATTAAAAATTAAAAATCCATAACAAGGTGATATGTGTGAAATTACTTTGTACAAGAGTATTGCAGTATTTTGAGTAATTATACTAGTAGTATTTTCTTCCAGGTTTTACTGCGATTACTTTATAAAAACTTTACATTTTTACTAAATGTAACCTCGATATATAAAAATTTGTGAAAAAATATAGGATTTACGCATAAAAACGAAAAATCAAGGGTTTGGGTAAGGGTGTAGGGGTACAGGGGAGGTGTATGTATCTAAAACCCTTATGCCACTACAGATAATTTCAAAAATCAAACCCGATGCCTGTAGTGAATGGCAAAATTGAGTAATTGCCCAGATAAGCAAATTAATAAAAAAACAACAGTCTTTTATGATACTATTAAGAATTATCAAAATGATTTAAGATCAAATCTAGAGTTCTGTAGGTACAGCATGGTCTTTTGGCGCTGCATAGCTGCCTCTGGCTTAATTGTTTGCTTGATATCTGGTTGCAATAGCAAAGCCCAGTCATCAATCAAAAATACTCAGCAAGTGGTACAAGAAATTAATGTTTCCCAGTTGCTGACAGAAGCAAAGACGAATCAAAAGGCAGAAGATTTATTTCATCAGGGCAATAAATTATTAGATGCACAAAAATACCAAGATGCCATAGCAGTTTATGATAAAGCGATCGCCCTCAATCCAGAAAGTGCAGATGCTTGGATTAACAGAGGTATAGCTTTAACAAAGTTGCAAAAACATACAGACGCACTAGCATCTTACGATCAGGCGATCGCCATCAAGTCTGATAAAGATGAAGCTTGGTACAATCGAGGCAATGCTTTAGCCTCCTTGCAAAGTTACCCAGCCGCAGTTGCAGCTTATGATCAAGCGATCGCCATTAAACCAGATAAACAAGAAGCCTGGATTAACCGAGGCATAGCCTTGACAAAATTACAGCGTTATCCAGAAGCACTAGCATCTTATGACAAGGCGATCGCCATTAACCCAAACAAGCCAGAAGCCTATTACAATCGAGCTTGTACTTATGCCTTACAAAATAAAGTAGACTTAGCCGTTGCAAACTTAAAAGTCGCCACTCGCCTCGTTCCCGAAAAATACCAACAATTAGCAAAAACCGACCCAGATTTTAAGAAAGTACGTAATGATCAAAGATTTCAAAAGTTAATTCAATAGCAGATTTTGTTAACCATTTTGTATAAGTTTTTATCTGTTTGCTGTTGCAAGTTACAGGGTATGATTTGGATTAACTAAATCTAATCTCTGCGTTGCTTTGCTGCTTGCAATCAAAAATCATATATGAAAAAACTATTGATTACCGGAGCCAGTGGCTTTTTAGGATGGCATCTTTGCCAACTAGCAAAACCAGAATGGGAAGTTTATGGTACTTATCACTCTCATTTGCTAGAGATTCCGGGAATCAAAATACTGAAAGTCAATTTAACAGACTTTCAAGAATTAAAACAACTATTTAACGATATTCATCCAGACGCAGTTATTCATACAGCCGCCCATTCACAACCCAATTTTTGCCAAATTTATCCGCAAGAATCACACCTCATCAATGTCACCGCATCTTGCAACATTGCTGGACTCTGTGCAGATGATTCGATTCCTTGTGTGTTTACATCCACAGATCAAGTTTTCAATGGCTTAAATCCTCCTTATCATGAAGCTTCACCAGTATGCCCCATAAATATTTATGGTGAGCAAAAAGTCATGGCTGAAATGGGGATGTTAGAGCGATATCCTATAACTGCAATTTGCCGAATGCCTTTACTGTTTGGCGGTGCGACACCCACAGCCCAGAGTTTTATTCAACCATTTATTCAAACTTTAAAGGAAGAAAAAGAATTAAATTTATTTATTGATGAATTTCGTACACCAGCCAGTGCAATAACAGCCGCTAAAGGACTATTGTTAGCCTTACAAAAAGTGAATGGCATTATTCATCTAGGAGGCAAAGAGCGAATTTCACGTTATGATTTTGGACAGTTATTAATAGAAGTCTTTCAACTACCATCCACAAGTATAAAAGGTTGCCGACAACAAGATGTCAAAATGTCCGCACCCAGGCCAGCCGATGTTTCTTTAGATAGTTCTCAAGCCTTCGGTTTAGGATATCAACCTTTATCTATCAAAGAAGAATTACAGATCATTGCTCAGTATCAGAATTATCTTTGATATCTGATAAGTTGTTACAACTCCCTACTTCCAGGGTGAACAAATATAGCAGTCTTATTTGAGATAGAAACCGACAAGGAGGACAAGGCAGACAAGGGAGACAGATGTTTATAAATCATTGAGAATTGCTATGTTTGTGAGTTTATGTTGATTTATTAATCTGCCATCCCAGCAAAATCTTGATAAGCTGATGTCTAATGTCTACAACTCTAGGATTAAAAGCAGTACTTCAACAGATCCAGCAACGAGACAGATATTAATCAATCCAGTCAACAAGAAGGATTTATTGAATGTCGGTGGGAATACGCTACGATTGGCAGGAAGCAGAAATTCAGCAGATTTATGATATGCCATTGCTAGAGCTTGTTTATCAAGCTGCTAGTGTACATCGTCAATATCATGACCCGAAAAAAATACAGGTCTGTAAACTGATCTCCATTAAAACAGGAGGTTGCCCTGAAGATTGTGGCTACTGCGCTCAATCTTCTCGTTATCAAACAGAAGTAAAACCACAAGCACTTCTGGATAAAGATACTGTAGTCAATATAGCCCAAACAGCCAAGCAAAAAGGTGTCAGTCGTGTTTGTATGGGTGCGGCTTGGCGAGAAGTGCGGGATAATTCTCAGTTTGAAAAAGTGCTGGAAATGGTCAAAGAAGTGACCGATATGGGCTTAGAAGTATGCTGCACCCTGGGAATGTTAACAGCAGACCAAGCCAAGCGATTAGAAACAGCCGGGTTGTATGCTTATAACCATAATTTAGATACTTCTGAGGACTATTACAGCACAATTATTACCACAAGGACTTATAGCGATCGCCTGAACACTATTGAGAATGTCCGGCAAACTAATGTCACTGTCTGCTCTGGTGGGATTTTGGGCTTGGGTGAAACTGCTAAAGACCGTGTATCAATGTTGCATACTCTGGCAAATCTCAACCCACATCCAGAGTCAGTCCCAATTAACATTCTTTCCCAAGTAGAAGGTACACCCTTAGAAAATCAACCAGATGTCCCAATTTGGGATGTAGTGCGGATGATTGCGACAGCACGTATTGTCATGCCAACTTCTGATGTGCGTTTGAGTGCAGGCCGCGCCCGACTTTCGCAAGTTGAGCAAGCTTTCTGTTTCATGGCTGGAGCTAATTCTATCTTTTCCAGCGACGATAACAAAATGCTAACTGTCACCACACCTTGTCCAGATTATGATGCTGACCAAGAAATGTTGAACTTGCTGGGCTTAGAAATGCGTCCACCTGTCCAAAGACCAGCACTAACTTTGGCTTAGGGGCTAGGGGCTAGGGAAGAGAGTTTTACTTGTTTGGTTATCATGGCCAAATCCTTAGTCGAAAATACTAACCTCTAGCCTCTAACCTCTAACCTCTGAAATTAGAGGATTTTAGCAGCACGTAGACCGAACAACAAACCTGCTGCGATCGCAGTAAATAAACCTAAAAAACCGATGTAAGCAACTACGGCAAACATTTTGATGCTTCTCCACAATACTTTACTAAATCTATTGAACCATTAGTCAAGGGTCAATGGTCAAGGGTCATTTGTTCTTGGTTCACATCCCTACACCCTGCCCTCTTACCTCCTTTTGTCCCCAGATTGCGCTAAAATACAAGCCCACGGCGCTTTTTAGGGTTGGGCAATGACTTCTACCATTAACGTTAATTTACCGCAGCAGTCTTATGAAATTGCGATCGCACCTGCAAGTTTAGATCAACTTGGTCAAAGTCTGGCCAATCTCAAGCTAGGGCAGAAAGTACTTGTGGTATCTAATCCCACTATTTTTAAACATTATGGCGAAAGAGCGATCGCATCACTCAAGTCCGCAGGATTTAACGTAGCGAGTTATTGTTTACCCGCCGGTGAACGCTACAAAACCCTCAACTCCATCCAAAAACTCTACGATGTCGCCTTAGAAAATCGCCTGGAACGTTCCTCGACAATGGTAGCCTTGGGGGGAGGCGTAATCGGTGACATGACTGGTTTTGCTGCTGCAACTTGGCTGCGGGGAATTAACGTTGTCCAAGTTCCTACCACTCTGTTAGCAATGGTAGACTCTGCTATCGGTGGCAAAACAGGCGTAAATCATCCCAATGGCAAAAACTTAATTGGCGCATTTCATCAACCGCGTTTAGTCTTAATTGACCCAGAAGTGTTAAAAACTTTACCTGTGCGTGAGTTTCGTGCAGGTATGGCAGAAGTTATCAAGTATGGTGTGATTTGGGATGGGGAATTGTTTACCCAAATGGAAGCCAGTAAACATCTCAACCAACTCCGCTACATGAAGCCGGAATTGTTGAGTGAAATATTAACTCGTTCTTGCCAAGCCAAAGCCGATGTTGTCGGCAAAGATGAGAAAGAAGGCGGACTCAGGGCAATTCTCAATTATGGACACACCATTGGTCATGCTATTGAAAGCTTGACTGGTTATCGATTAGTTAATCATGGCGAAGCAGTTGCGATCGGTATGGTAGCGGCTGGACAAATTGCTGTCAATTTAGGTATGTGGCAACAAGCCGAAACTGACCGACAAAATGCCATCATTCAAAAAGCAGGTTTACCCACAAAATTACCTGCGGGTGTAGATATTGCTGCAATTATTGATGCACTGCAACTAGATAAAAAAGTCAAAGCAGGTAAAGTGCGGTTTGTGTTACCAACCCAAATTGGTGTAGTCACAGTTACCGACCAAGTACCAGCAGATGTCATCCAGCAGGTACTACAAGGAATGCAATAGATTAGCTAATTAACCCATACAAGATTTAGGTGCTTTACGCTATAGCAATAGTGAGGAACAACAAAAAGCTTACCGCGATCGCATACCACAGATATCCTTTGACTACCCTCCTCACCAATGACAACCCCACAAGTTTTTTAAGATACCCGACTTCTTTGAGAAGTCGGGTATCTAATCATCTCGATTTTCACCAATCAAATACGATTGCTATAGCTGTAATTTAACAAGTTAATTATTTAGCAGAATCTTGCTTATACCAATTCTATGTGAGGGTGCATTTAATCTTTTATCTTTTCTTTCTTTGTGTCCTACCCTTCGGGAAGCCGCTATCGCGTCTATGCGCCCTTTGTGGTTCGTTTTTTAATTTAGTGCATCTTCATACAGAATTGGTATTAAATGCTATTTTTAGACGTTAATTTTGTATATCTTCATCCTTTGATGAATAAAGGTTAGACATATTTGATTTTAAATATAGTACATTCATCCCTTGGATATTTCCTGGTTTGTTTTCAGATTTATCCAGAGGATTTGATTGATTTAAATTATGCGTTTTTCTTGGGATGTCAGTATTGTTACTTGAAGCACTAACATGATTATCTGAATTTAATTTTGCCGCCATATATTGATTCTGTTCTTTTATCAGACGGCTGTAAGTTCTTTGAGGCATAAAATGGAGTGGATTATAGCCGATAAAACGCAAAATCAATACACAACCCCAGGAATATCTACCATCACTAATAGCTTCAATTACTTGCTCTAACTGTTCAGGAGTAATCAAACTATGACAGTTGTTTTGAGAAGAAGGTACTTGGTAGTTCATGGCTAACTCTGTAGTGGTAATTAACGTATTAAAAATCTAGATTCAATATCAGATTTTTGCCTAATGAATAGTTACCTGCTACACAGAATACTATTTAAGTAACTGTAAATTTAGCCAAATTGGCACTTTTTTAGTGACGGCCCTCAATATTTAGGGTAACAGTACAGAGACTATTAGCTATAGCAGTCCTATTTGATATTTCAACAATAGAGACAAGGAAGTACTGATTTGAGAAACTTGCTTAATTAATTTCTCAATTGATTACATATATCTTTTGGCTGAATTTTTGGAGATGTTAGGAGCGATCGCCAGCTTTTCTCCTAAGTTAATGGCTTAGAATTTTGGTTTGTATAATTCATACCAGGGCTAGAAGGCAGAAGTAAAGTGCTGATTTAGCATAAAAGAGAAAGAACGGTAATCTACCTCTAACAGCCTACGGAGAAAATTACTATTGTTGAGGAGAAAAAATGAGGTTGTGACCTATTAAAGTGGCGGAATTAGTTATGAATGAACTGCTACAAGCTGTGCTGAACAGCGATGAAAAATCTGTCTTACAAGAATTGATATTTTCATTAACTGCTTCAGGTAAACAATACTTCCTAAGAAATGAAATTCTGCAAGTATTTGCAGATTATTGCCATAACTCCCAAAAGCCTGCTTATTTTTACTACTCTTCTTCGATTGGGAAACTGATTCACTATACCCATGAAATAATTTTGTCAGAGGAAAATACTTGGGTTGTGATTCGTCCCAAAATTGCTAGTCAAGAAGTTTGGCGGTTGAATGCTGACTTGAGTGAGTGTGAATTGATGTCACCGCAGGCTTATTTAGATGTGTGCGATCGCTTAGTTAATCACTACCAACCCCATATCCTGGAAATCGACCTCGGCCCATTTTACGAAGATTCTCCCTCCGTTGATGATCCCAGAAATATTGGTCAAGGTCTAGCCTTTCTCAACCATTACCTGTGCGATCAATTGGTAAATGATCCGCAACATTGGTTAGAGGTATTGTTTCAAGCGTTGCGGCGAGTGCAATATGATGGGAGACGCTTGTTAATTGGCGATCGCATTTCTTCAGGTGTGCAATTCGCGCAACAAATCAAGCAAGCAATCAAGTTTCTCAGCGAAAGACCAGCTGATGAACCCTACGAAAAATTTCATTTTCACCTGCAAAACCTGGGTTTCGCACCTGGATGGGGAAATACAGCAGCGCGAGTTAGTGAAACGCTATCATTACTTGATCGGCTAATTGATACCCCCCAACCTGCCATTTTAGAAGCATTTGTAGCGCGTGTTCCTGTGGTTTTTCGCGTCGTCTTGATTTCTATTCATGGTTGGGTAGGACAACAAGATGTCATGGGACGCGATGAAACATTAGGTCAAGTCGTCTATGTGCTGGAACAAGCACGCAGCTTAGAAAACAAACTCCGCCAAGAAATCACCCTTGCGGGACTTGATGTATTTGGTATTCAACCCCATGTGATCATTCTGACTCGACTGATTCCCAACTGTGAAGGTACATCCTGCGGACTCAGGCTAGAAAAAGTCGAAGATACAGAAAATGCGTGGATTCTACGGGTTCCTTTTGAGGAATTTAATCCAGAGATTACGAACAATTGGATTTCTAAATTTGAGATTTGGCCTTATTTAGAAAGTTTTACCAATGATGTAGAAAAAGAACTCTTCGCTGTATTTAAAGGTCGTCCCAATTTAATAATTGGCAATTATAGTGATGGGAATTTAGTCGCCTCACTTTTATCTCACCGTCTCAAAGTTACTCAATGTAATATTGCTCATTCCTTAGAAAAGCCTAAATATCTCTTTAGTAACTTATATTGGCACAACCTAGAAGACCAATATCATTTTTCAGCACAATTCACGGCTGATTTAATTAGTATGAATGCTGCCGATTTTATTATTACTTCTTCTTATCAAGAAATTGTCGGTACACCCGACGGTATGGGGCAGTATGAATCTTATAAATGTTTTACGATGCCTGAGCTATATCATGTAGTCAATGGCATTGATTTATTCAGCCCTAAATTTAACTTAGTACCGCCTGGTGTCAATCAAAAAATCTTCTTTCCCTATACCCAAAAAGAAGATAGGGATTTTAATCAAAGCCAACAAATTGAAGACTTAATATTTAACCGCCAAGACCCGCAAATTTTCGGTAATTTGGCAGAACAAAACAAGCGACCTATCTTTGCTGTCGCCACCCTATCATCGATTAAAAATCTGACTGGATTAGTTGACTGTTTCGGTCAAAGTGAAGAATTACAAAAGCGGTGTAATTTAATTATCTTAACCAGTAAACTGCATCCAGCAGAAGCCGCTAATCCAGAAGAGGCGGCAGAAATTCAACGGCTGCATGACATTATTAATCACCATCATCTCCATAATCATCTTCGCTGGTTGGGAATGCGTCTGACTGGTGGGAATATTGGCGAAGCCTATCGGATAATAGCCGATCGCCAAGGAATTTATGTGCATTTTGCGCGGTTTGAGTCTTTTGGTAGAAGCATTTTAGAAGCGATGATTTCTGGTTTACCAACTTTTGCGACTCAGTTTGGTGGTGCGTTAGAAATTATTGAAAATCGAGAAGATGGATTTATTATTAACCCTACCGACTTAGAAGGAGCAGCCCAGAAAATTATCGCGTTCCTGGATGAATGTGAACATCATCCGCAACATTGGCAGGAAGTATCTGAGTGGATGATCCAGCGAATTACTAATAAATATAATTGGTCATCACACACCAGTCAATTATTATTACTGGCGAAAATGTTTAGCTTTTGGAACTTTGTCGCTCCTGAAAACAATGAAGCACGCGATCGCTACATGGAAAGCTTATTTCATCTCATCTTTAAACCGAGAGCCGAAAAAATATTAGAACAACATAGACACAAGCAAAAATAATAGTAATTCCCAATCACACGAGGTATACACTTCCTAGCCTCTAGTGTCTAGCTTCTAGCCTCTAACCTCGCATTTGGAATTGAATCTAAACAATGGATACCAAAACTATTACTGATAATTTTATCTATACAGACTGGACGTTAACTGAAACCCAGTTTGACCCCGAACAAATACATTCTAGAGAAACTATTTTTACCATTGGCAACGGCTATTTAGGCACACGCGGCAGTTTTGAAAGAGACTATCCGCGTGAATTGCCGGCTACTTTTATCCACGGTGTCTATGATGATGTGCCTGTAGTATATACAGAACTTGCCAACTGTCCTGATTGGCTACCAATGGTAGTAATTATTGATGGTAATCGCTTCCGCCTCAACGAAGGAGAAATTACTCATTACGAGCGAGTGCTGGATGTGCGTCACGGACTCCTCAGCCGTTCTTTACGTTGGCGCACTCCCACCGGCAAAACTATAAATATGGACTTTCAACGTTTCGCTAGTTTTGCAGATCAGCATATTTTGTGTCAACGCTGTCAGTTAACGCCGTTAGATTTTGACGGATTGATTGAAGTGCAAGGTAGCATCAATGGTTATCCTGAAAATCAAGGATTCAATCATTGGGTAGATTTAGACCAAGGTAAAACTGAACATGGCATCTGGTTGCATAGCCGGACTCGTGGCTCACGAATTACGATTGGTATGGCAGCCAAGATGACCGTATCAGGAACGGAAGCATCTATCCAAGTTAATACTGCGCCTGGTTATCCTTCCTTAAATGCGACCTTTCTCACCAAATCACAGCAAACTGTGACAGTGGAAAAAATCGTCACAGTCTTTACCTCACGGGAAATTGAGACACCAGTCAAAGCAGCGCAAGAAAAACTAGCTCAAATTTCCAACTACGAAACCCTCCGCAATGCACATACTCAAGCCTGGGATGCAGTTTGGCAGCAGAGTGATATTTTGCTAGAAGGTGATAATACTGCGGCTTTTGCAATTCGTTACAATATTTTTCAACTGTTAATTGCTGCGCCTCGCCATGACGATAAAGTGAGTATTCCCGCCAAAACTCTTTCTGGGTTTGGCTATCGGGGTCATGTTTTTTGGGATACAGAAATTTTTATCCTGCCATTTTTTACATTTACCCAGCCTGCGATCGCACGCAACTTACTAACTTACCGCTACCACACTTTAGCAGGTGCTAGACGTAAAGCCTTGCATTCTGGCTACAAAGGCGCGATGTACGCTTGGGAAAGTGCCGACACTGGCGATGAAGTTACACCTAGATGGTCACTTCCCAATGATTTTTATGGTGAAGATATCAGAATTTGGTGCCGCGATCGCGAAATTCATATTAGTGCAGATATTACCTATGCTGTTTGGTATTATTGGTTAGCCACGGGTGATAATGAGTGGCTGCGTGATTGCGGTGCAGAAATTGTTTTAGATACAGCTATCTTTTGGGCGAGTCGAGTTGAGTATAATTCAGAACAAGAACGCTACGAAATTCGCGCAGTCATTGGAGCCGATGAGTATCACGAATTGGTTCACAACAACACCTTTACTAACCGGATGGTGCAATGGCATTTAGAAAAAGCACTATTTATTGATGATTGGCTACGGCAAAACTTCCCCGAACGAGCGACGGAATTAGCCAAGCAACTGCAAATTACATCCGAAGTGCGATCGCATTGGCAAGATATAATTGCTAAAATCTGGATTCCCTACGACCCAGAAACTGGACTAATTGAGCAGTTTGAGGGATTTTTTCAACTCCAAGATATTAACTTAGACGAATACGAACCCCGTCAGCGTTCCATCCAAGCAATTTTAGGCATTGAAGAAGGCAACAAGCGACAAGTCCTGAAACAGCCAGATGTGTTGATGCTGCTGTATTTAATGCGGGAATCAGCAGATTTTCCCTACAACCCCCAATCCTTACAAGCAAATTGGGACTACTACGCACCCCGCACAGATATTACCTACGGTTCATCCCTCGGCCCGGCAATTCACGCCATCATCGCCTCTGATGTCGGTGAATCGACAACAGCTTACAAACAATTTATGCAAGCCGCAATGGTGGATTTAGAAGACAGTCGCGGGAACACCAACGATGGTATTCACGGTGCAAGTGCGGGCGGTGTATGGCAAGCTGTAGTTTTTGGCTTTGGTGGCATTCAGTTAACAGAAAATAGCCCCGTAGCCAACCCCCATTTACCTTCTCACTGGACGCGACTGAAATTTAAACTTCATTGGCGTGGGGAGTGGCATGAGTTTGATTTGCATCAGGGAGAAGGGGAACAAGGAAGAATGGTGGATATTCGGGGTGTAATTTTTGATTTGGATGGTGTGTTAACTGATACGGCGGAGTATCACTATCAAGCTTGGCAAAGGTTAGCTGATGAAGAGGGTATTCCCTTTAATCGCCAAGCAAATGAAGCTTTGCGGGGTGTGTCACGGCGTGAATCTTTGATGTTGATTATTGGCGATCGCAAGTATTCCGAAGCACAAATTCAAGAAATGATGGAGCGTAAAAATAACTACTATGTAGAATTAATTCACCATGTCACATCTAAAGATTTATTGCCAGGTGCGATCGCACTTTTGGACGAGTTACGGCAAGCTGGAATTAAGACTGCTATCGGTTCAGCCAGTAAAAATGCCCGTACTGTAGTTGAGTTATTGGGCATTGCTGATAAAGTAGATGCGATCGCAGATGGTTATAGTGTGCAGAAACCCAAACCCGCACCGGATTTATTTCTATACGCCGCCAAAGAACTCGGACTACAACCACAACAATGTGTAGTCGTCGAAGATGCTGCCGCCGGCATAGAAGCCGCCTTAGCCGGGGGTATGTGGACAGTAGGACTAGGCCCTGTTGAACGTGTCGGTGCAGCCCATCTAGTATTACCAAGCCTCGCAGGTGTGAAGTGGGCAGATATTCAAATGAGTAGTGAGTTGTGAGTATTTACTGGTACTTATGCAAGAACTCTCTCAAACTCTTATATAGGAATCCGGTTTGATTTCTGAATTTATTTGTGTAGGTAGGGAATAGGGAATGGGGAGTCGGGATTAGGAAAGAAGCCTGATCTGAGTTTACTGATTTTTTCCCAAATCAAATATGATACCAAATTAAAAAATGATTGCGACAGATGGATGACTCAAAAGCTTACCAATCAACCCTTACTCAATCCAAAATCTGTCTTGAAAAGTTTGCTCAAGTCGGGGAACCCGCAATACTTTTCGGATAAGGGATTCACTTGTGAAGGTAAGCAAGGGAGCAGGGGAGCAAGGGAGAATGAAGGTACTCTCTCCCCTGCCCTGAAGCTCCTCCGCCCCCTGTTGCCTCAACGAAGAGATATCTTAACCGAAAGGTATTGGGGGAACCCGCCCACGCAACTTTTCACAAAATCTAAAATCCAAAATGGTATGAGTTTTATAGCAATCCTAAATGATATATCGCTCTTTAAGCACTCTAAGCAGAGGAAAATAAGAAATCCTCAGAAATGGATGTGTATGGAATAGCACGCATTCAATTCATCAATGCAACTAAGGAGAGAAATCCAATAGATAAATGTAACATTTGCCATAACTATACTTTTGGATGAGTCAAGTCATCATAATGTGATGACTTTTTTGATTTTTTGAGACCCTTACTCCCCAGTGTTGGCAAGGTTTATTTATAATGTCAGACGTTTGGCTATTCAAAAAACTGTTAAAGCTATCTTTTG
Organism: Aulosira sp. FACHB-615; assembly: GCF_014698045.1. GTDB lineage: Bacteria > Cyanobacteriota > Cyanobacteriia > Cyanobacteriales > Nostocaceae > Nostoc_B. Next base: position 33,580 of record NZ_JACJSE010000001.1, on the reverse strand, counting down.
TTAGTTTGTCGATCGCGGCGAAGTTTGGTAAATAAAAGAAATAGACTGCGTTGTTTGCTATTTTATCTAAAGCATTGTGAGTGCAAAACGTTTGCCAGAAACTACTGCCCATGTTAAAATCACACGCCAATCCTGGCAACATGGGTTTCTTGAGGGCGAAGTCAGCGCCGGAGATTTTGAATGGCATTTCCAATGGCATTTCCGCCGTGGAGAACTGTCGGTGAAACCCTCCCAAGGTCGCGCTTTAATTAAAGAACCTCTTGGTCGCTTTTTAGAAAAACAAGATTATCAGCTAGAACCAGGAGGAGATTATGCTTTTACTATCCGAGCAGAACTGTAAAGAAATCAGGGATAAGGGAGAGATTCACTATTGCCTATTAACAGTTGATTCTGTCAGACGATTTAAATATCTTTCAATTAATAAGATAGCCACAATGTCATCTATCGGTCTTGGTGGTTGGCGCATTCCTTTTGGCAATAGTTTTGTTAGTCCTTGGGGTGGATACATCTGCCAATAGCGATCGCGTGCTTCTAAAGTAGAATATCGCTCATCTACTAACATGATATTTAATGTTTGTAATAATTCTTGTTGTAATTTTTGTTTCCACTGCTTGGCTGTGGTTTGATTACCCATGACAAGTAAAGAAACAGGGTATTGTTGTCTGAGTGTTTCTATACTAGCGATCGCTGCTGATGCAGGTACAACTTGATGATAATGTAGCTGTCTGTCTAATCCCATCACAGCTAAACCACACTTATCTTTACCAGGGTCGAAGCCAAGAATTACTGGTTGATTGGGTGAGAATTCATTTAAATCCATAAGTAGTTGCACAAAATTAAATTCATTCGTGGAGGTAGGGAACAGGGAACAGGAAAATATGGAAATATACGTCTTATAGCGTTTCTTGGTTGAGTACAGTACAAGTAGATAAAGAAAAGAGACTAGAGGCTAGAGACTAGGAAAATGTACCTCACTGGAATGAGAACCGCTATAATAAAAAACCAAAGTCATGAGGAATGGAAAGTCAAAAATCAAGCTGAAGTTGGGAAAAACCTCCTGCCTTATGCCTTCTGCTATAAATTAAATTACTTCAGTAGGAAAGCAAACCTCAATTGCTTTTTCGATTAAATCAATACCTCTGCAAACTACAGTATTCCGCCAATTTATATCTGCGGGTGCAAACATTTCTTCTAGTCGTTGGCGTGTCCATATTCTGGATGAGTGTTCTGGCGGCGAATAAAAATAAGCCCGATTTTCTGCCCGTAATGCTTCAACAACTTGGATAACTGGGTAAGTGCCGAATTCCGCCGTGAGAAACTTGTAATTACACTGAGGAAACATCGCCTGACACCAAGTTCCTAAACCCCCACGAATTTTATAAATCTTCCCGTCTGGTTGATAGGGTTCAACGACATCAGCACCAAACTTTTCAATTAACCACTCGGCTGATGTGGAATTAGGAGGGTCATCAATAAACAGTTTATAAGTCCCTTTTTTCCCAAAACCAGTGTGTAAATCAATATGCAGAACATTTTTTGCATCACCAATCCATCGGGGAAGATTGTCCGCTAAGATTTGATATGTTTTAGCTGGCCTTTGTCCACCAAAAAATAGCCCTTGGGGAAAATCGTATTGTCCTACAGGTAAGGTATTGATCAAAGAATTAATGCCGTGATGGAAAATAGTAGCGATCGCTTTGATCAAAAACGGTTCAAAGGGTGAAGGCGGTGAAGTTGGGTTAAAGAAGCTATTCAATTCCCCGTACTTTTCTGGACTACCTGTATATTCCTCATTTGGTAGCAGGAAATTACGGTTAAGGTCTATATTTTCCTCATTCCCACGCCTTCCCCAAGCAAAACCATAGGGATTTAAAGCATGTAACAGCACCAAAGCAGTTTTTGGACTGGGACACCAACCAATCAGACGTTCTTCTAACAAAGCACATTGAACAGCCGAACCAAAAAAACCCTCAACCCCATGCAAGCCACTAGAAACAACCAAAATTTGCTCAGGTTGAACGTCTCCTAAGATTGCCACATCAATAGTTAAGTCCTCCTCATCCGGGCCTGTTTGGTCAATGGAATATGTTTCTAATTGACAACCCAAAGCCTGCGCCGCCGCACAAAATCGATATCGTGCAGCAGTGTAGTTGGGACTAAAGGCGGAAGCGTAGGACATGGGAAGTGGGGAAGGGGGACAAGGGAGACAAGGGGGGGAAGGGGGACAAGGGAGACAAGGGGGATAAACAAATGACTACTAGTACAGGTCGGCGTAAATAAACAGACTACACTTCGGCTACTTCGGCTGCGCTCAGTACAAGTAGGCTCAGTGACCATAAGAAATTGCTAAAAGGCTTGTGGTATCACTTTTCTTTCTTTTTCCTTTTGACTTTTTACTTTTGCCTTGTTGTACTAGTTAAAACTGATCTTTCATTCCGCGAATACGGGCGAATGTTTGCACTGCATCGTTACTTTTGGCGGCTGTTTGTAGGGATGGTTGTTCCCAACGCAAAAAAGGATTGGTACGCTTTTCTACTCCCAGCAGGGAGGGGACGGTGGCTTTACCTTGATTGCGAAAGGTTTTAACTTCTGCGTAGCGTTGTTGTAAGTCAGTGTTATCACTATCTACAGTCAGGGCAAATTGTAAATTTTTTAAGGTATACTCATGGGCGCACCAAACATGGGTATTATCTGGGAGGGAACGGAGTTTTTCTAAGGATGCGACCATTTGTGTGGGTGTGCCTTCAAATAAGCGACCACAACCACCAGCAAATAAAGTATCCCCACAAAATAATTCTCCCGGTTCGTCTGCTGTTTGGGGTGGAAAATAATAGGCAATATGGGCGCGGGTGTGTCCGGGAACAAAGATGACTTCTGCGGTGCGATCGCCAAACAAAACGCGATCGCCTTGTTGGAGAAATATCTGCTGTCCGGGAATCCTGCCTTTATCCTCAGCCCCACCATACACGGTGAGTTTCGGGAAGCGTTGCATTAACTGTTGATTGCCACCAACATGATCATGATGATGGTGAGTATTAAAAATAGCAACTAACTCAGCATTCAGTTCTGCCAGTTTGTGCAGCACTGGTTCAGCCTCGGCTGGATCAACAACTGCGGCAATATTTTCTTGACTATTGTGCAGTAAGAATATGTAGTTATCTGAGAGTGCCTCCAGACGGAATACCCGCATTTCCTCTTAACTCCCTGAAATAATTAATTCCTAGTACTTTTTGAGATACTGTAAACTTTTGGTTTTATTTATTCTAGCGGGTAAACTGCACGAGCTATATTCAGCTACAACCGTGTTTATACTGATAACATCGTAAAAACTCCTAAAAAACTGTGATTTTTATCAGTAAAAATCCTCTGGGAGTATCAGTAAGTCCGAAGTTAGATTGATTGTATTCTTTTTAGTTCTAGAAATCGCTAAAAAGACTGTTATCAACGGGTGTACATATTTGCTATTGACTACCGAAATTAATCTTGAGCTGGGGTGCATTTACCTATACTTCAGTGAACAAAGATACCCGTGATTTTTTGGATTTTTGAGGAGAAATAATGAGCGATCGCCCGTCTATCTACATTAGTGTTGATAGTCAATCAGAAATTGCTATTAAAAAAATCGTAGATAAAATCATTTCATCCGGAAAGCTGAGTCGTCAAGACCATACCTTGCTGCTTTCTCAAGTATTTGCTAATGGTCAAATTAACGATAGAGTCCGCCGCCAGATTAACCGCATCTTAGATCAGATTCAAACAGGACAGTTAAAACTGATCGATTGGTAGCCTATAATTTTAGTAGTAAATTTATCATTAAATAATTTTTTGCCAAGATTATAAATATAAAATATTGTGCATCAAAAACAAAGCAAACATCAATTAAAAGTCTCAATTCTGGTTAGCGACCTCTCAAGTGCTGGAGCAGGAAGATGGGGAGGCGGAGGTGTTCGCTCTTTTTTAATAGCGCAAGCCCTCCAAAAACTTGATTATCAAGTAGAAATCCTTGGCTTTAATTTTGGTGATGAGCCAGCAGTAATCCCTCAATCTGAAGTTTTAGTTAGCCATATTACAGGCTATAACTATCCCCAATTTCTTCAATCAGCATCTCAACTTCTGAAAAAGTTAGATGGTGATATCATTTATGCTATGCGACCGAAGCCCACCACTTTCGGTTTAGCTTTGCTGCAAAAATTAAAAACTCATCGACCAGTAATTTTAGATATAGATGATTGGGAATTAAGTTGGTATGGCGGTGAAAAATGGCAATATCGCCCTTCAGCCAAGCAATTTTTGCGAGACATTTTCAAAAAAGATGGAGCTTTAAGATATCCAGATCATCCACTCTATTTAAAAACAGTGGAAGGTATGGCAAATAAAGCTAATGTGATTACAGTTCACACTCAATTTTTAAAAGAGCGGTTTGGTGGGGTTTACTTGCCCAATGGAAAAGATACCAATCTGTTTAATCCCAGTCTTTATAATCCTGAAGAAAGTAGGGCGCGTTATGGACTCTCTGAGTATCGAGTGTTAATGTTTCCTGGTGCGCCAAGACCATACAAAGGTGTGGAAGATGTATTGATAGCATTAGACAAACTTAATGAGCCGGATTTAAAGCTAGTAATTGTGGGTGGCAGTCCCTATGACGATTATGATGCCCAACTTATGGAAAAATGGGGACGTTGGATTATTAAGTTACCAAAGTATCCCTCCCAAGAAATGCCCCAAATTGTCGCCGCAGCCCACGTCATTGTCGTCCCGCAGAGAAATACACCAGCTGCTTTAGCTCAATTCCCTCTGAAACTCACAGATGGAATGGCAATGGCAAAACCTATATTGGCTACTAAAGTCGGAGATATTCCTGAAATTTTAGGAGGAAATGGTTATTTAGTTGAATCTAGTTGTCCTGAACAAATAGCTGAAAAAATTCAAGAAATATTTCAGAATTTGGATAATGCTTATGAAAAAGGAAAAATGGCTAGAGAAAGATGTATTGAGTACTATAGCATTGATACTATGAAATCAATTTTATCGCAACTTTTTTCTAGTTTACAGGCATAGGTTTTCACATGAAAATTCATGTATATATATTAATAAAAAGCTTGTCAAAAATAAATAATTTATGTCTACTATCAAACAATTAATAAAATTTATTAAGCCTTACCCCTACAGAATTATTATTACAGTAATTTTGGGATTTTCAGGAGCATTATTTAATGGGATTGGCACAGCCATGATCGTACCTATAGTTCTAAGAATTGTAGGTCAAGAGATAGATTTAACTAATGCGCCGCCTATTATTAAAAGTATAATGTTGCCTTTTAGTAATGTCCCAGCTAATTATCGTACTTTCGTAATGGCAGGAGCAATTATATTTACAATTTTTTTAAAAAATGCGGCCGTATATGCTAGTAGTTTATCTTCTAGTTCTGTAGCTCGCACATTGACATCAGATATGCGAAAAGCAGCAATAAAAATATTATTGGATGTTGATATTAATTATTATGCCAAGACAAAAATTGGCGATTTAATGAATAGTATTAATGCTGAAATTCCTCGTGCGGCTGCCTCTATTAATAATTTGATTAAATTATTAATTTTGGCAATAACAATTTTAGTATTTATATTTTTCCTGTTATCTATTTCTTGGCAACTAACTATTTGTACAACAATTCTACTATCTTTTATTACTTTATTAAATCAATATGCTGTTTCGAGATCAAAACATTTTGGTGAAGTGCTTTCTAATATGTCTAAAAAGCTGACGAATACCTTAATAGAAACCTTAAGTGGTATTCGTTTAGTCAAGACAAAAGCTAATGAAGAAAGCACATATAAAAACATCACTGATCTAATTCATAATCGTGAAATAGCAGAATTTAAGTCTCAGGCTAATTCTGAAATTATTGCCCCAACAAGTGAAGTTTCTGGAGTCATATCTTTAATCATCATTATCCTACTAGGAAGAATATTATTTGCAGATCAAATTGCTTCATTATCAGCAGTTTTGCTGACATATCTATTAATACTGCTGAGACTACTGCCAATTGTGTCACAATTAAATACTCTGCGTAGTAGTTTTGCCAATAATTCTGCCAGTGTGGATATTGCTGCTGATTTTTTACGCCGTGATAATAAGCCTTTCATGGTCAATGGTCAAAAGATATACACAAAGCTAGAGAAAGGCATCCATTTTAATCAGATATCTTTTGCCTATCCTAATCATGAAAAGTTGGTATTAAAAGATGTAGATGTATATTTACCAAGAGGTACTACTTTAGCTTTAGTAGGTACTTCTGGTGCTGGTAAATCAACTTTAGCTGATTTATTACCCAGATTTTATGACCCCATATCTGGTTGTATTACCATCGATGGGGTTGATTTACGTCAATTTGACATCACATCTATACGAAAAGCAATGGGTATTGTCAGTCAAGATACCTTTCTTTTTAATAACTCGATAAAAAATAATATTGCCTACGGACAACCAGATGCTAGTGATGAAGACATTGTGATAGCCAGTAAACGTGCCAACGCCTATGAATTTATTTGTAAACTGCCCCAAGAATTTGACACTATGGTAGGCGATCGCGGCGTAATGTTATCTGGTGGACAGCGCCAACGCTTGGCTATAGCCCGTGCTTTGCTGCAAAATCCCGAAATTTTGATTTTAGATGAAGCTACTTCTGCATTAGACACTGTTTCTGAACGTTTGGTACAAGCAGCAATAGATGAACTCAGCCGCGATCGTACAACCTTAGTCATTGCACACCGTCTTTCTACGGTACAAAAAGCAGATCAAATTGCCGTATTTGATCAAGGGCGTGTAGTTGAATTAGGAACCCATGAAGAGCTTTTACAGAAGAATGGGTACTATTCACGTCTTTATTCAATGCAATTTGGGGAACAAGAAGAAAAATCTCAAAAATCTCATCCAACCTTTACTCGTGTATCTTACGAAATTCGGACGCGGCTAAATTCAATGATTGGTTGTTTGGGATTGCTAATGGACGGACTAATAGATAATTCTAAAGAACGTCAAGAACTCTTAAATGAAGCTTATAAGTCTGCATTAAAAATTATTACATACATTGAAATTTTTGAAGAAACTATCAGACTCCAAATCAATTTACAATCATCATCATTGGCAGAGCCAAAAGACGAGCAAATCTTAGATGAATTCCCAAGACCAATCAATAATATATTGAGTGATTTAGGTTCACTTGCAGATGGGTTGGTAGATAATATTCAAGAACAAAATAAATTAATTACTGATGCTTATCACCTAGCTATTTGTTTATTAGATAAGGTAGAGCGAATGGAAAAATATAATTTAAAATAATAAGTATTCACCACATTGACGATATTTTTTATACCAGATAATATTAATTATCGCATATTCAGAGTATTAATTTATGAAAAAAATAGCTATATACTACCCATATTTTATGGGTGGTGGTGCTGAAGCAGTAGGACTATGGATTATCCAAGCATTAAAAGATAAATATGATTTAACCTTATTTACACTTGGAAAAGTTGAAATTGACAGATTAAATTTGATGTATGGAACTAGTATCTTAAATGAAGATATTAAAATTAAATATCTTCTGCCTGATCTGATCACCAATTTTTGCTACTTCATGATGGCTAACAGCAAAAATATCAGAATGGCATTTTTCCATCTTTTAATTCGATTTTTTAAACAGCATAGTCAAGAATATGACCTAGTATTATCGGGATATAATGCAGTAGATATGGGTCAAGTCGGCATCCAGTATATCCACTGGGTTAAAGTCCTAGAAGGAACACATTTTCATCGAAAAATATCCAATTTTTCAGAAGCACAAATTTCTCAAAATCTTTCCATAGCTAATTCTTATTGTGTGGCAGATGTCGTGAAAAAAACTTACGGCATTGATGCTAAGGTAGTTTACCCTCCTGTGGTAATTGATGTGCCTAATCTACCTTGGCATGAAAAAGAAGACGCATTTATTTGTAGCGGTAGAATTGTGAAAGCAAAAGAACCGCACAGAGTTATTAAAATCCTCAAATTAGTTCGTGAACAAGGCTTTGATATCAAACTTCACATCACGGGTGGAGGTGGCGGTATCTATGAATGGCAATACACTAATTTAATTAAAAATTTAGTATCGGAAAACTCTTCCTGGATAACAGTACACGAAAACTTACCATATAAAGAATATATTCAAGTTCTCGCCAGATGTAAATATGGAATTCACTTCAAGAAAGAACCGTTTGGGATATCTATTGCAGAAATGGTGAAAGCTGGTGCAATTCCTTTTGTGAGAGGTGATGGTGGACAAGTTGAAATTGTGGGACAGCACAATCAAGAGTTATTTTTCAATACAGAAGCAGAAGCTGTAGAAAAAATTATTGATGTTTTAAAAATTTCTGAGCAGCAAAATAAGCTCATTCAATCTTTAACTAACCAGAAAAACTTATTTTCCACCCATAGATTTATGTCAGAAATTAATGAAACTGTGACTGAGTATTTAGATCAAAAAATTGAGTTACCAATAATGATATGATGAGTATTTACATCTGTTAAATACCGAATTTCATGAAATCAATTATTAATTACCATGTCATTGATTCAACAAATATCGGAGACTTATCCTCGGCTCCTACTAAATATTTTGATTTTCCTGGATACACTGTTAAGCAAGCTGATATCAGAGAAATCGATCTCAATAAGGCAAGAGATAAATATATTATTGTCGGCGGAGGTGGACTTTTCTTTTCTCCATTTTTAAAGTCATTTTCAAAGCTGATTAAAGCTAAAACTGGTATAAAATTAATCGCTTGGGGCATTGGTCAGCAAATTTACGGTCATTCTTTTTCGCATCAAGAATTACGAGATTTTAACTATTCTCAATATCTGGAAAACTTTGATTTAATTGGCATTCGAGATTTCATCAATAAACATAATTGGGTTCCTTGCGCCAGTTGTATGCACCCAGCTTTCGACCAAAAAAGAGATATTAAACATGAATTTGTAGTTTTTTCACATAAAAAATTTCAAATAAAAATTCGTGATTTTCCCATAATGACTAATAATAGCCAAAATATTGAGGAAATTTTAAATTTTTTAGGTTCTGGTGCAACCATATTAACAAGCTCTTATCATGGGGCATATTGGGGAACATTGCTCAGAAGGAAAGTTTTATGTTTTCCATTTAGTAGTAAGTTCTACACACTCAAACATACTCCCGCAATCTTTCCTGTACAAAAGTGGTTACAACCAAAAATTAAGTTTTCACTATTTAATAAAACCGTTTTAGATTTGAGGTATGAAAATAAATTTTCTTGCAAAACTGACGATTGGCAGAATTATATAAAAGACTGCAAGGTTTACCCTGAAAGTCTTAATGAATGTCGAGAACGTAATCATTGGTACTACTCTCAAGTATTAAATAATTTAGCTGACTCATAACAATATGATTTCTAATTTACGCAGTTACTAGCTTGGTATTTTTCAATACAATCAATAGAAATAAATTGCTTACCGATAACTTTTCATTCAAATACTTACAATTACACGATTGATATCATCGCTCAACTAGAAAAACTTGAATACAAAATCTAACTGTTATGAAAAAGCATAATTTGCAAAAAAAATATAACTTCTTTTTTCTCGAAAAATTGCCTGAACCCACAGCTTCTAGTGTGCAGGCTGCTAACGCCGCCAATGGAGCAGCTAACTTGGGTTATCCGACAATTTTGATTTATCCTCAGCAAGGATGGCAAGCAATTAATCCGGTTAATTTGTTGCATCCTTTCCGACCACAAAAACCCCCAGAAAATCTTATTAGATATTACAATTTCCAAGATAAATTACAAGTAGCAAGGCTACCAATGCCTTGGCCTATTGATTACTTTAAAAGTAAATTCACTAACTCTAACACCATCGCCACCAAGTATTATTTTCCTTTTTATATCCGGGCAACTACAAAAATTGTCCATGCTTGGAATTGGAATTTTATCAAAGCTGCAATTAAATATAGGATTCCGGCAATTTATGAGCATCACCACCATGAAGATAAGCAATTTGAACCAGAAATAGTAAATCATCCTTTGTTTCAAGTTGCTGTGACAGTTGCAGATACAGTCCGCCAAAGCATGATTCAACATGGTATGCCACCGGAAAAATTGATTAAAATCCATAATGGATTTAATCGTTTATTTATGCAAAGACAGCCAGAAAAAGCAGCAGAATGGCGGCAAAAGCTGTTACAAAATCAGCGATCGCAATTAGTAGTTTATGCTGGAGCATTAAAGAAATTTAAAGGTATTGATATCTTAATTGATGCTGCTCAACAAATGCCTAATGTTCAGTTTGTCTGTGCGGGTGGTGAACCAAAAGAAGTTGAGTATTATCGAAAATTAGCCCAATCTCAACAGGTAGATAATATCACTTTCTTAGGTTATGTTCTCCACCATGAACTAGCTTCTTTATTGCAAGCTGCTGATGTTTTAGCTCATCCCCACTGCTCTGGGACAGCATCTACTTTTACTTCTCCCTTAAAACTATTTGATTATTTAGCTTCAGGAAATCCTATTGTTGCGACAGAAATTATTTCATTAGAAGAGTTTAAGAATACGCCAGCGATCGCAGCTTGGTGTGAGCCAGATAATCCACATCAATTTGCCGCCGCCCTACAAAAAGTTTTAGAAACTTATCCCAAAAAAATCGAAGGATATCTACAAACTATCGAATTTGTCCAACAATTTTCTTGGGAAAATCGCGCTGCTAAAATTCTCAGTTATGTTGATGAACCTTTTCGTCAACAACTTAATTAATTCTCATAAATCCTAAGAGCTTTGGTGATATTTGATATGGATGGAATTTGTACTCTTGCTAATGATAAAGTTTATGACCAACTAGTTGCTTTAATCAATAGCATAGAAGCAATTTATGGGAAAGAAATGCCCGTTTGCGTATATCCTTATGATGACAATATAGAGCAAATTACTCAAGAAATTGCTTGTCGTCCTCATGTGCAGATTTACGACAATCAGGAATCTATTCATTGCTGGGATGAATTTGTGCGTAATGTATGGGATGCTCATCCTACTGCTCAACAAGAATGGCGAAAAGTTAGCCAAGAAAAATATCATCGATTTGGAACTCATCGACGTTACGGTGCTTTTGATGGGCCTTTTGACCGCTTCGTTTATATGGATGCTGATACCTTATTGATGAGTCCCCTGGATAAGATTTTTAATCAGCTAAATTACCATGATTGGGTAGTATATGATTTTCAATATACAGATTTATCTCATGTATATCAACAAAAATCACCAAAATTAACAGAAGTATTTTCGGTTGAAAGACTCAAAAAAGAAATATTTTGTTCTGGATTTTACGCTTCTAGGAAAAACATATTTCCTTTAGAACTTCGAGATTCACTACTAGAAAATCTCCGTCAAGGAGAAGCAGAAATTCTTTATCCTTTTGCTCCTGACCAAACTATTGTCAATTATATGGTTATGCGCTCAGGAATTTCTAGCTGTAACTTAGCCTTGCATCTACCTGCTGATGAAAAAACAGGATGTTGTGTCACTTCCAATCATTTTTTAGGAGAAGATAACATCCTTTATGATAAAGGCAATCGATTGACGTATATTCACTATATTGGCTTATCTTCTAAGTTATTTCATCAGGTTTGTAAAGGAGAAAATATTGATTTTCCTTATAGAGATATTTTCTTACACTATCGCTATTTACACGAACCAGAAAAGCGGCCAAAATTTACCACTAAACCGAAAGCTTACAATGCGTCTCCGAGTTTAGGTACAAGAATTCTGAAAAAATTAGGATTAGCAGTGGGACATAAATAATCAGATGGAAATAAAAACTGTTGGGATGATTAGCAGCTATGGCGCTTTAAAAACTAGAGGCGATTGGCTGTGGCAACAAACACCTCATGCTTTCGGTGTTTGGCAAAATATTCAAATGCAGGCTTTAGCTAGTAAGCCTGATTTTTTATTAATGTATCAGTTTGATTTTCCTGAACCAACTAAACCGCCATCTTTGTTAGATCAACTGCGAAGGAAACCACAAAAAAAACAGGTAGATGTTTCTTCTTTGTTACGTGGAGTTAGTAAAGAAAGCATAATTTACCTCATGCGAGAACCGCCTTTAGATGAGGTAGTCGGAAAAAATATCAATAATTATAAAGTCGCACAACAATACTGCGGTTATGTTTCTGGCCCTGATGATTTTGCACCAATTCCTGAATATATGCCAGCGATTTGGTATCACAATAATTCATTTCGGGATTTAAATGAAATGCCACCACCAGCTAAAGTTAAACCTTGTAGTTGGATTACTTCGGGAATTAATCGTACAGCCAATCATCGCCAGCGTTTAGATTTTTTACAATCTTTGCAGTCTAGTCAAATCAAATTTGATTTATATGGACGTGATTTACCTGCCTGGTCAAATTCTCTAGGAGAATTGAGTAATAAATGGTATGGTATGTCTCCGTATTATTACAATTTAGCAGTTGAAAACTATGCAGATAATGATTGGTATGTGAGTGAAAAACTTTGGGATGCTTTATTAGCATGGTGTTTGCCAATTTATTATGGTGGCTCTGCGGCGGATAAATTATTACCGCCTGGTAGTTTTTTAAGATTACCTAGCTTGGATGAAAAAGGCATTGCTTACATTCAAGAAGTCACTGCTACGCCTGATGCTTGGTATGCGGCTAAAGATGCGATCGCCGAAGCTAGGCAAATAATTTTACACCAATTAAACTTGATGAATTGGTTAGCAAATTTTGTGAAAAATCACAGATAAAAAAGGTAGATAAGATGAGTCGCGGAATTTATATTATTGCTAATGATAAGGTGACAGATCATGCGATCGCACTCCTCAACAGTATCCGTGCTTATGATGCGGATACACCAATCGTCATGATTCCTTATGATGATCACTATCACAACATAGCCGCCACACTAAATCAATATTATGGTGTACAGCTATACGAAGATTTAGAATTTATCGACCGTCTTTCTAAAAGATTACACGAAACTTTCGGTGGTCAATTTTTCGCCCGTCCTAATCAATTTAGGAAACAGGCTTGTTGGTTCGGACAGTTCGATGAATTTTTGTACATTGATACAGATATTGTGGTCTTTGAAAAGATTGTTGATAATCTCAATTACTTGGCAAATACAGATTTTATTTGTTGTGATTATCAACATTCAGGCGGGATTAAAAACGTCTTCAGCGAGAAAGTGTTAACAGATCAAGTATTTACTGAGGCTGAAGTCAAAGATATTTTCAATGGTGGTTTTTGGGCTTCCAAGAAAAACCTCATTTCTGAACAAGATTTGTACGAAATCTTTACTGAATGTGCCGCCCATCCAGATTATTTCGATTTTTCTGAAAAGACTTCTGACCAACCAATTATCAACTATATGTTGCTCAAACGGATTCCGCGCCGTTTTAATGTGGTGCGTCGCCCAGGAAAAGCACCAGGAAATTGGGCAGGTAGTCCACAATTTCAACGGCAGGGTAACATTTTGATTGATCCGGCTGTTAATCAACCCCTGCAATATCTCCACTGGGCGGGGATTCGCATTCAACCAGGTTGTCCTTATTGGGATATTTGGGAATATTACCGCAATTTAAATCCCGCCATACCACCTGCGGCAATTCCCGCCCCAGCCAGACCAAGCCAGTGGGAAACAACATTACGGACGATTAAAAAGCAAGTTCACAAAATCTTTAAGTAAGATTTAATATTGCTGTTGATGATTTTTGACTTTTGATCGGCGAAACAGTTGCGATCGCCCCCCGCCTTTCGCTAGGATCTGTAAGCTTTAGGGTATAGACAAAGCCCCTTGGGATACAGCTACACTCATGTAGGTTATCCGGCTGCAACCCAAGTTATTGAGATTTTACAGGAAAAACAACAAAACAATGGCGAAACGTGTCCAGTTAGTTTTAACTCAAGATGTCAGCAAGTTAGGCAAATTAGGTGACTTAGTAGAAGTTGCTCCTGGCTATGCTAGAAATTACCTTATTCCCAAGAGTTTGGCAACCCGCGCTACTCCTGGTATTCTCAAACAAGTAGAACGCCGTCGTGAACAAGAACGTCAACGGCAATTGGAACTCAAACAACAAGCCTTAGAACAAAAAGCAGCTTTAGAAAAAGTTGGCAGTTTGAAAATTGCCAAGCAAGTTGGTGAAAACGAAGCCATCTTCGGTACTGTCACCACTCAAGATGTTGCCGATGCAATTCAAGCAGCTGCTAACCTAGAAGTTGACCGTCGTGGTATTACCATCCCCGACATTGGCAAGCTGGGTACTTACAAGGCTGAAATCAAGTTGCACTCAGAAGTAACAGCGCAAATCGATGTTGAAGTTGTTGCTAGTTAGTATGTTTTGAGATTTTGACCTGAGTTATTGTAGGTTGGGTGCAGGCGCACAAGGGTATTTGTAGAGACACACTAAATCTATGTTGCGCCGTAACCCAACATCCTCAAGACTTTGTTGAGTTACGCCATCGCTCCACCCAACCTACTTTTTTGCTTAACTGAACCGCATCAAAATCTCTTTTATTCCTCTCTTTGCGTACTTTGCGGTTAGTTTCTTATTAAGCATTCATCAAACTTCCTCAGAAAGATTCTCCTCCTCATAACGCGGCTTTTTCCCATCCAGTACCGCACTCACCGTCATATCTCCCATAACATTAATCGCTGTGCGACAACGGTCTAAAAACCAGTCAACTGTCACCAACAACGCGATATACTCTGTCGGCAAGCGTACGGAAGTAAATACCAAAGTCATCGTTACTAACCCCGCATTGGGAATACCAGCCGCCCCCACCGATGCAAAAATCGATGTCAGCACTACAATTAACTGCTGTCCCAAATTTAAATGCTGTCCAATAACTTGGGAAATATATAATGCAGACATCGCTTCATAAAGGGCAGTCCCATCATTATTAAAGTTTGCCCCGACTAGCGCCCCCAAAGATGCAGAAGATTCTCTTAAACCAACTTTGGTTTGCAAAACTTCCCAAGTAATGGGCATTGTCACCGTAGAAGAAGAAGTCGAGAACGCCGTGATAAAAGCATCCGAACCACCAACCAAAAATCGCCACGGGTTTACCCAAGAACCGAACTTGACTCTGGTGAGATAGTAACAAGCTTGTAACACCAAGGCTACCAACACCGCCACAATAAAAGCCGCTAAAGAAACAAATGGGGCAAAACCTTTTTCTGCCACAGTTTTAGCCACAATACCAAACACCGCAAAGGGAACTAAGGCAATTACCCAGTTGAGAATGCGAATTACCGCCTCAAACAAAATTCCAATCACATCTTCAATGGGTTGAAATCCTGTTTTACCTTGGGCGATTTGTTCTGATTTTAAACCCCGCAGCACAATTCCAAAGCACAGGGCAACCACAATTAACTGAATCACATTATTACTTACCAACGGCGCAAGAATGGCTTCTGGTACAGCGTCTTTGATTAACCCCCAAGGATCAAGGTTGGCGCTATTTACTGCTGTTTGTGGTTTGGGTAAACTTCCCCAAGTTCCTGGACGCAAGACATTAGCCACAAACAACCCAACCAAAATCGCTACAGTGGTATTAGTAAAAAGTAATAACGCTAACCGTCGTCCGGCGGTACCGGGGATAGTCGCCGTCATAAAAGTATGCAGCACTGCTACCAAAATCAGTGGCGTAGCTAAAGCGCGGAGTGCCTTGAGTACCAGTTCTGCCGGAATTGCCAAATTAGTGATTAAAGCCGCATTGCTGGGGCTAGGGTTCCCCGCACCCAAAGCAATTCCCACAATCACAGCCAGCACTAAGGCTATTACAATTTGTAACGTCAGAGGAATACGCCGCCACCAAGGACGGGAAGCATTATCGGGCGGATGTTGACTCTCTGTTTGACTCATTGGTACAGCTAAATAACGGAACAAAGGTAACTATTACAACAACAACTGCGGAAGTGGAATTTACTTAAACAGGATAATCTAATCAATCTAGGGAGTAGAGAGTGGGGGACAAGGGAGACAAGGGAGACAAGGAGGTAGGGGAAATAGAATCTTTAACTCAGCACTCAGCACTCAGCACTCAGCACTTTTAATAATTGACTATTAAATAAATTATGTCTTTCGTACCTTTACATATTCATAGTGACTATAGTTTGCTGGATGGGGCGAGTCAGTTACCTGATTTGATTGACCGTGCCATAGAATTGGGGATAAAGGCGATCGCAGTTACAGATCATGGTGTCATGTATGGTGCTGTAGAATTGCTAAAAATTTGCCGTAGTAAAAATGTTAAGCCAATTATTGGCAACGAAATGTATATCATTAACGGCGATATTGAAAAACAAGAACGTCGTCCCAAATATCATCAAGTTGTTTTAGCCAAAAATAATCAAGGATATAAACATTTAGTTAAATTAACTACAATTTCTCACCTCAAAGGTGTACAAGGTAAAGGTATTTTTTCTCGCCCCTGTATTAATAAAGATTTACTCAAACAATATCACGAAGGCTTGATTGTCACTAGTGCATGTTTAGGTGGCGAAATTCCCCAAGCAATTCTCAGTAATAGACCAGATGCAGCCCGCAAAGTTGCTCAATGGTATAAAGATGTATTTGGTGATGATTTTTATTTAGAAATTCAAGACCACGGCTCCCAAGAAGACCGCATTGTTAACGTCGAAATTATCAAAATTGCGCGGGAATTAAATATTAAATTTGTCGCTACGAACGACTCCCATTTTATTTCCTGTTTTGATGTCGAAGCCCACGATGCTTTACTTTGCATTCAAACAGGTAAACTAATTATTGAAGATAACCGGATGCGCTATAGCGGTACAGAATATCTCAAATCTGCTGATGAAATGAGAATGCTATTCCGCGACCATTTACCCGATGATGTAATTGAGGAAGCGATCGCAACCACCGAAGAAGTCGCGGATAAAGTCGAGCCTTACAATATTATGGGTGAGCCTCGCATTCCTAACTATCCAATTCCTTCTGGTCACACTGCTGATACTTATGTTGAAGAAGTTGCATGGAACGGACTTTTAGATAAATTAAACAGAAAATCTCGCACTGAAGTTGAGCCAGTTTATAAAGAAAGATTGGAATATGAACTGAAAATGCTCCAGCAAATGGGTTTTTCTACATACTTTTTAGTGGTGTGGGACTACATCAAATTTGCGAGAGATAATAATATTCCAGTGGGGCCGGGACGTGGATGCGTTTTAGGCGATACTAAGGTGATGCTGGCCAGTGGCGAACAAATTTTGATCAAAGATATTCAAGTTGGACAAAAGGTAATTACTCATCAAGGAAATCTCTTACCTGTTACTCATAAACATGAATATCCCTGTAATGAAGAAATTGTCAAAATCAAAGCAGCTAATGAAGAATTATTTTTAACTAAAGACCATAAAATTTGGGCAGTTAAAACTGATGAATGTGTGGTCATGAGTATCAAACAAGCTAATGTTTGTAAACCTAGCTGTACTCGATATTGTTCTGTTAAACCATATCAAGGCTATCAATTAAAGTGGATAGAAGCTGGAAAACTCCGCAAAAATGATTTTGTTGTCTTTCCTAGAGTTAAATCTGCTGAACAAGAAGTTGTTTTTGATTTAGTAAATTTTGTAGAAAGTAAATCGCATTTAAGATTTGATCAGGAATTTATTTGGTATGAAATCGGCACAAATCATTTAATTACTCGAAAAATTCCCAGATACATCACTTTTAACGAAGACCTCGCCAGAATTCTTGGCTATTATATTGCTGAGGGATGGTCAAGACTAGGAGAAAGAGAATGCGCGGTTGGCTTTGGACTTGCCAAAAATGAGGTGAATTATGCTGAAGAAATTTGTCGTCTCATTAATCAAGTGTTTGGTTTAGAAAGTAAAATATTTCCCCATCCCAAAAAGAACTCTTTACAAGTTCTCTGTTACTCCAGAATTGTGGGAGAGTTTTTATCTAGCTTATGTGGTAAAGGAGCCAACCATAAGCACATACCTGATGAAATTGTCACTCAAGGTAAGTCAGAGTACATCAGACTTTTAATTGCTTATCTTTTTCGCGGTGATGGTCATAATGGCACAAAAGATAAAACTATCAATATCAAATATACAACCACATCTAGTAACCTTGCTGCCCAATTAAGATTACTATTGGCTCGGTTTGGATATTGGGGATCTATCATTAAAAGAAAAAAACAAAAAGTCAATTGGTCTGTAGAATATTCAGTTAAATTATCAGGAAAACAACTTTTAGACTGGAATGCTGACTTTATTGATTTTCCTGTAGGTATCAAACCCCAAAAATTTTATCGCAATGATGGTTTTTATGTAGATGATAATTATATTTACATAAAAATTAAAGAAACTAAGACATTGAACTATAACGGTTATGTCTATGATATCAGCGTTCCTGGTGATACTTCCTATATCGGCAACTCAATCGCCATTCATAATTCTGCCGCAGGGTCTTTAGTAGCCTACACAATGGGAATTACTAACATTGACCCCGTACATCATGGCTTATTATTTGAGCGTTTCTTGAACCCAGAACGGAAATCAATGCCTGATATTGATACCGATTTTTGTATTGAAAAACGGGATCAAGTGATTAATTATGTCACAGAAAAATATGGTACAGATAGAGTTGCTCAAATTATTACCTTTAACCGCTTAACTTCTAAAGCTGTATTAAAAGATGTCGCCAGGGTGTTGAATATTCCCTATGGGGACGCTGACAAAATGGCGAAGTTAATTCCTGTGGTGCGGGGAAAACCAACTAAACTCAAGGTGATGATTTCTGATGACACTCCCGAACCAGAGTTTAAGGAGAAATATGATAATGACCCGACAGTCCGCCGTTGGATTGATATGGCGATGCGAATTGAAGGAACTAACAAAACCTTCGGTGTTCACGCGGCTGGGGTAGTAATTTCTGCTGACCCCCTTGATGAAATTGTGCCTTTACAAAAAAATAATGATGGGTCAGTAATTACCCAATATTTCATGGAAGATTTGGAATCAATGGGTCTATTAAAAATGGACTTTTTAGGTTTAAGAAACCTGACAATGATTCAAAAAACCATTGATTTAATTGAGCATAATAAAGGTTATAGAGTTGACCCTTATGAAATCACTAATCAAGAAAGAAAAGCCCAAAAGATTTTAGCTAAGGGTGAACATAAAACCCTACCTAAAGATGTCCAGAAAACTTATGAACTGCTAGAATCTGGAGAGTTAGAGGGGATATTCCAATTAGAATCATCAGGGATGAAACAAATTGTCCGTGATTTGAAGCCTTCTAATATTGAAGATATTTCTTCTATCTTGGCATTATACAGACCAGGCCCTTTAGATGCAGGGTTAATTCCTAAGTTTATTAACCGCAAACATGGACGCGAAAATATTGACTATGAAAGCCAGATTTTAGAACCAATTTTAAATGAAACCTACGGCATCATGGTTTATCAAGAGCAAATCATGAAAATTGCTCAAGATATGGCTGGATATTCTTTAGGACAAGCTGACTTGCTGCGTCGCGCAATGGGTAAGAAGAAAGTTTCGGAAATGCAGAAGCAGCAGGAAAAATTTATTGATGGTTCGACAAAAAACGGTGTGAAAAAGCAAGTAGCCGAAAAGCTATTTGATGATATGTTGAAGTTCGCTGAATATTGCCTCAGCTATGACACAGAAGTATTAACAGTAGAATATGGCTTTGTCCCTATCGGCGAAATTGTGGAAAAACAATTGGAATGTAGCGTGTTTAGCGTTGACAGTCATGGTCATGTCTATACGCAAGCGATCGCCCAATGGCATAATCGAGGACAACAAGAATTATTCGAGTATTGTTTAGAAGACGGTTCCGTAATTCGCGCCACCAAAGACCATAAATTTATGACTACCGATGGTCAGATGTTACCTATTGATGAAATTTTTGAGCGCGAGCTAGATTTACTACAAGTTAAAGCTTTACCAATTTGACATGCTCCCCACCCTTAAAGGGTGGGGATTTTAGGTTTAAATAGTAATAGCAAACCTAATGGCTGATGCCCCAACCATACTAATATTTTTAGCTATGTTACTTGAAGCGCCGTGCGCCGTTGCTACGATTTTGTTTGTGTCTTGCAACTGCTTTCCGCTTTTGTTTTTCTAGCGGTGTCTCAAAGTGACGCTTCTTTCTCATGTCTTGGAAAATTCCAGCTTTAGAAACTTCCCGTTTAAATCTTCGCAAAGCTGAATCAATACCCTCATTCTCCCCCAAGACTACTTGCGTCATTCTCAATCCTCCTTATTTGGATGAATAGCAAAATCTAGAGAAAAAATAAAATACCCCAGCAGAATTGAGCCTTTGGCTTTATCTGCTGGAGACTCTAGATGCTAAATTTTTATTTCAAAAGTTTAGTAGCGACCACCACGGCCGCCGCCACCGCCGCCGCCACGGTTGTTACCCCAGCCACCACCGCCACCACCACGGGAAGTACTTCTTTCTTCACGAGGTTTAGCTTTGTTAACTCTCAGGTCACGACCCATCCATTCAGCACCATCTAGTGCTTCAATGGCTGCGGTTTCTTGTGATTCATTTTCCATTTCCACAAAGGCAAAACCGCGAGGACGGCCAGTTTCGCGGTCAGTTGGTAACTGAACGCGACTTACTTTTCCGTATTCGCTAAATGCTAATCTCAAGTCTTCCTCAGTGACTTGATAGGAAAGGTTTCCGATGTAAATTGACATATAATGTCTCCGAATTCAGGGAGTGTAGAGAGTTAAATTCGGAGAGACGCTTTTTAAAAATCAAAACGAGTTACTCAACCGAAAATAATCCTTATATGCCAAAGTATAGCACAAGCTCCCAACAATCAAAGTTATCAACTATTCAAAAAACTTTGTATTCTGTAACTATTACAGAATAATTTTTGGGTATTTGTACCTAAAAAATGTCTGAAAATATGTTCATAGACATTAATTAGATTAACTATTAAATATAATTATAAATTATACTGTAAAGTTGGACAAACTAACTTTAGCTATATACATATATAGTTCTACACTTTCTTAATACCGTCGAACTCAGATAATATCCTTTGCGCTTCCTGACATAAAAGTTGATGAGAGTTACTATTACTGGCAAGTAAGCCTCCCCATTGATTAATATCTCCAGTGTGATATTGTAAAGGACTGCCATCAAAGCGAGTAAAGTTACCGCCTGCTTCGGTTAAAATTAGCTCTGGTGCGGCAATATCCCAATCTTTAGGCGCAGATTTACCAGAAAGAGAAATATAGATGTCTGCATTTTGCTCTAGAATGGTAGCAATTTTACAACCTACACTGCCGACAGCTTTTTGATTTTGACAAGGCAAATTTTGTAATAAATACTCTAGTCTTTCATTGCGATGAGAACGACTAACAACTAAGGTTAAATCTTCCACGAGTTTTGTTGGTGAAAGTTTTATAGAGACAGTGGCGCTTGGAGTTTCTTTGAAGGTTCCACCTTCTTTAATAGCGTAGTAGATAGTTTCGGCTTCTGGTACAGCGACCACAGATAAAATCGGACGATGCTCTTGAATTAACGCAATATGAATGGCATAATCTCCAGTCTTATCAATAAAATCTCTTGTACCATCTAAAGGGTCAATTAGCCATACTAACTGAGAGTTTTCTAGCTGGAGTTGTGATTTATAGGTTTCTTCGCTAATGTAAGCAAAATCTTCATCACCAAAAGCAGCTTGTAGTCTCTGCACAATATATTGACTAACGGTAACATCTGCAATTGTTACAGGTTCGCTTTGTTTATACTGCACCTGTAAATCAGGGTCTTTAACTTTGCCGTGATAATAAGAGTGGAGAATATCTGCCGCTTTCCAGCCTACATCACGAGCGATCGCTAATATATCTTCTAAATTTTTCATTGTTTTACTTCCATCCAGCGACGTGTGCCAAAAAATTTACAGGAATTAGCGGCGATAGATGCGGCTTGTGCTAAAGCATCGGGGAAATTTTCACTTAATATATAGTGGCAGAAAGCGCCGTGAACAATATCACCAGCCCCCAGGGTGTCAACTGCGGTAATTCGCGGTACGGTTATAGTAGCACTTTGATTCTGACTTAGATATGTAATTGGTTGATCACCGTGGGTAATGGCAATGTGGGGAATGTTAAAACTGCTGAGATAATCAAAAACCTGTTGTTCTGTCTCACAGCCAGGAGGATAGAAATTTGCCGAACAAACGGCATAATCGACAAAGGGTAAGATTTCCTCAAAGCCGTGTTTCCAGCTACCACCATCAATGACTACTGGGATATGATGAGCTTTTGCAGTTTGCGCGATCGCTTTCCCTACTTCTATTTGGTGTCCATCAATCAATACAATATTAATATCTGACAAAATATTATCTGGGACAGATGCTTTGTTGGCTTGAGTCTTCACAGCGTTAATCGAAATAATCGCTCGTTCGCCGGTGGCTTGGGTAACAATAATTGAAGAGACAGGTGGTGGTGTGGGTTTGTTGGGGTCTAGGTCGGCGATCGCTACTCTATAATTTTCTAAGTCACTATAAATAAGTTGCGTCATGGGGTGAGAACCAACCACACCCAAGATATTTGCATAATTTCCTAAATGGGCAAAAGTTACCGCCGCATTTGTAGCCGGGCCGCCTGCTGCTACAGTATAGTCATTAGCCACCAACTTTTGATTATTTTGCGGAGCAGCATCAGCCAGATAAATCAAATCTAAGGTGACTAACCCGACAAATAATCCGCGATGTGATTTTAAATTTTGGATTTTGGATTTTAGATTAGTCACCATATTTGTTTAATAAAAATGACAAATAACAAATTACGACAGGACTTACGCAAAATCATGAAAAAACGAACCGCAAAGGGCGCAAAGGACACGAAGTTAAGAGGATTTGAGAGGGTTTTTGCGTAAGTCCTATACGAATAACGAATAACAAATGACAAATGACAAACCCCAACCAGGAACACTTTACGTTGTTGGCACACCCATTGGCAACTTAGAAGATATTACCTTTCGGGCGGTGCGAATTTTGCAAACAGTAGATTTAATTGCTGCGGAAGACACGCGCCACACAGGGAAATTACTCCAACATTTTCAAGTTAAAACACCCCAAATCAGTTATCACGAACATAATCGCAATAGTCGCATTCCAGAAATTTTAGAGCATTTAAATCATGGTAAAGCGATCGCGTTGGTTAGTGATGCAGGTATGCCAGGAATTTCTGATCCTGGCTATGAACTAATTAAAGCTTGTATTGACGCAGGGATCAAAGTAGTACCAATTCCTGGTGCGAGTGCAGCCATTACCGCTTTGAGTGCGGCGGGTTTACCGACAGATAAGTTTGCGTTTGAAGGTTTTTTACCACCGAAAGCACAACAACGACGGGAATATTTAGAAACCTTGCAGACAGAATCTCGCACCTTAATTTTCTACGAATCGCCCCATCGTTTAACAGATACTTTGCAAGATTTAGCAGCAGCTTTTGGGGACGAACGCCAAATTGTGCTGGCGCGGGAACTAACTAAATTGTACGAAGAATTTTGGCGCGGTACAATTGCCGATGCGATCGCTCATTACCAACAACGAGAACCCCAAGGTGAATACACTTTACTTGTTGCAGGAACACCAGCCACCCAGCCTTTATTAACCGAAACACAACTCAAAGCAGAATTACAACAGTTAATTAGGCAAGGAATATCCCGTTCTCAAGCCAGCCGTCAACTAGCCAAATTTACCTCACTTTCCCGGCGCGAAGTTTATCAATTGGCTTTGTCTATTGAAGAAAGTAATGAGTAATAAGTAATAAGTAAATTTCTTACTCATTACTCATTACTCATTACTCATTATTCACGCTATGCCTCACTTACTTCAAAAGTTCTGTATGAGGGGTTTATGATCAAATCCCAGATGATATTCTACGTATATTTGCTGGATTGTACATGAATTTTAGATAATTTTTTACATAAATCTATAGTTTTTTATTAATAGTTCAAATATAATAAACCCAAACTAACTTTAGATTTAGCTAAGGTACATCTAATAATTATGGGTAGGCTTTTCATCAAACTAATAGGCTTGATTTTATTATTTGTAGGGTTATATTTTTTCGGTCAAAACATCATATTTGTTAGCGGATACTATTCATTTTTTTATCGGAGTGCGCCTGCTACTGGTTCAGTTCTAGCAATTATGGCTGGCATATTTTCGCTAGTTTTCTTTCCTAGACAAACTGGTAATTTTGGTTGGGTATTACTGGGGCTGGGAATCGTGCTAGTGTTTTTAAGTGGTGGAGTTATTTTAAGACCGACTAGTTTATGGAGTTTTTGTGTGGCGTTTACGGCATTAGCCACCGGATATAAATTATTAAATCAGGGAAGAATTAACTTTTAAGCAGTATTAATAATGACATTTGCGCTACAAAACCTCTATTTGGACTATACATCAACCACTAACTTTTGTTACTAAGTCATATAATACTAATTTGTGATTATAAATAGTATGTCTCCTACTGCACGCAGTACGCTTGCCAAAACTAGTATGTTTGAACGCAAGTTGGCGGCGTTTGGCTAAGTCGGAGGCTACTATTACAATGGGAATTATCCATAACGAGGAAACAGAATGACCCAAGTGGTTCTAGGCGAAAACGAAGGAATAGATTCAGCATTACGTCGATTTAAGCGTCAAGTATCCAAGGCTGGTATACTTGCCGACGTAAAATATCATCGGCACTTTGAAACACCATTAGAAAAGCGCAAACGTAAAGCTGTAGCAGCAAGACGCAAGCGCCGTTTTAAATAAATATGGATGGTTTGGTACTGGCTTTGCTTCAAGAAATCAATCTCAGTTAGCAACAGCACTTTGCCAGAGTACTCAGATGAGATTTAGCAAGATTTACCCATGCCTGACTAGGGCTTGGGTATATTGCTTTGTATGAGGGTGTGAGGGGACAAGGGAGACAAGGGGGACAAGGAAGGGAACGGAACGAATGACAAATGACAAATGACAAATAACTACTCATTATTAGCCACGTTACGACTGTTACAACGATTCATGGCTTTTTCGACTCCTTGTTTTAGGCTCATTTCTACGCACTCGACGACAAATTGAAGTACAGCAGACATCAATTTAGTTTCGGTAGCAGAAAATTTTCCGAGTACGTGAGAGACTGTTTCAGAGTTATCGCTATTATCTGCATCTTTTGGTTTGCCGATACCAATACGTAAACGTGGAAAGTTTTGGGTGCTAAGATGAGCGATCGCACTCTTCATTCCATTATGCCCACCCGCAGAACCAGAAAGACGCAAGCGGGTTTTTCCGAGGGGTAAATCCATATCATCATAAATGATTAATACAGACTCTGCTGGTAATTTATACCAACTTGTAACAGCTTGGATTGATTGTCCTGAGCGATTCATGTAAGTTAATGGCTTCAGCAAGCGGATTTTACTTCCAGCAAATGCTATACCTTCGCCATACTCCCCTTGAAACTTGCGATTTTCCGCCAAGGAAATTTGCCAAGCACGAGCAAGCGCATCAACAGCAGCAAAGCCAATATTATGGCGTGTTTGTTCATATTTAGGCTCTGGATTCCCCAACCCCACAATTAGTTGGGGAATTACCAAAGCTGGTGGTGTTACAGCTTCTGTCATTTCACTTACAATCAATCGATTCGCAGAACTATGTTAAGGGATTAGGGATTAGTACAAAAAAGCTGAAGTCTGAAGTCTGAAGTCTGAAATGAAAAACCCTTATAGTCAGATTTTCAGCAATTTATCATGCGTGTTTTATTTCCGCAGACTGTACTAGTTTTTTACTCAGCACTCAGCACTCAGCACTCAGCACTCTAATTAGCAGTATCATGCTGTGGTTGAGAGGGTTCTATTTGCTTGGGTTCGATTTCAGCAGTGGTTTTCACAGCTTGTTCGATTTGTTCGGCTTCGCGTTTAAATTCGTTTTGAAATTCATTAGAAGCATCTTGGAAACCGCGAATTGCTTTCCCGACACTGCGACCGATTTCTGGGAGTTTTTTGGGGCCAAAGATTAACAGTGCCACTATCATAATTAAAGCCATTTCTGGCAGACCGATACCAAATATATTCACGCGATCGCTCCTACCTATAAGTATACAGACACACAAAATTAGGAGAGTGGGAAGTTAAAATCAAAACTTTCCCCATCAATTACTATGGTGACTTGTTTTAGACTCACCTTTCAAGTCTATAACTTACAAAAAAACCCGGACGAGCCGGGTGTAAGTTCGTTGAATACGCAAGCTTGATTGCGCTGTTAAACTAGCCGCCTAAGCTGCGCCAATCAACTAACACATCCTGAATTGCGATGGATCTATTGTAAAGTTGCAGAATTATCAGCAAAAACACGAAAAACAGCCCCATAAATATAGCCATTACGGGGGTAGTTCCCCAGCCGGGAGCCACTTTACCATACTCAGAATTTAAAGGTCTCAGGATATCTCCCAACCTAGTCCGTTGTGCCATAGTTCACCTAAGATTAGTTGCCAAAGCTTTTTTTAATCTTCTGTAATATTCTATAAGAATAGCACTCATAATCAATCTATATTTTATGGAACCCGCAATAGTTCTTAGCATTTCTGTAGGCGCGATACTTGTAGCTGTTACTGCGTATGGAATTTATACCTCGTTTGGCCCTCCAAGCAAGGAGTTAGCAGATCCCTTTGATGATCACGAAGATTAGAAGGCGGTGGTTCGGCTTCGCTCACCAAGCAGAGGCAGGAGGCAGTGGTTCGGCTACGCTCACCAACCGGGGGCAGAAGGCTGTCTAGCTACCTGCTTCTGCTATCTAAAAAGTGACTTTGGCTGTTGTATCAGTTTGACAGTGGTAATTTTCCAAGGCTGTATTATAAGGAACTGCTGATTGCCATAAAATTCAGTGATATCTTGGGAGCGTTCTAATAAATCCACTGTCTCTCCCAAACTTAGCCCTAAATCACTCTGTAAATACAACTCAGCTATTTCTCCTTGGGATTCGTAACATCGCAAAATCAACTCCTGGGGATTGTCTTCTGTTGGTTTTAAGGCCATTAAGATTAAATTTTGAGAAGTTAGATTTAAGAAACTGATTCGGTCGGGAGTGGGGAGTTGGGAGTTGGGAGTTGGGAGTGGGTTAAGTATTACTTGTAAGGGAATGTTGAGTTCGTAGCCGCGTTGTACTGTCTGGGCTGATTCCCAAGTACCTGCGTGGGGATACAAGGCGTAGGTGAATTGGTGAAAGCCTCTATCGGCTTCTGGGTCTGGCCAGTTGGGGCTGCGTAATAATGATATGCGTATTTGATTTGCTTGGGCATCGTAGCCATATTTACAATCATTGAGCAAACTAACACCGTAAATACCGAGTTCTGATTCTCCGGTTAAATCAGCCCAACGCAAGGCGGGGACTTCCCATTTGGCTTTTTCTGCGGGGGTTTGGGGTTTAGTGGGGCGACGAATCACACCACAAGGTATTTCATAGGTGGCGAAGTCTGCTTCGACATTTAAGGGAAATGCAGCTTTAACGAAGACTTGATTTTCATGCCAATTAACTGTAGTGGCAATTTTTAAGATGGGTGAACCTGCTTGTAAAATGTAATCTTGACAAAATTCTGATTCGCCTAATTGACGCACTACGCGCAAGCGGTGTTGTATTGGCCCTTGTTCTAATATTTGAATCGATTTGAGACTGGTGGCTGGTAAGGGATGTTCTGCATAATTGGGGTCGATATTCCAAGCATCCCAATATTGACCGCTATCTTTAAAGGCTTGTAATTGATTTCCTGCACCGCTTAAGACTTCGCGTTGATGAGTTTTATCAAAAACACTGGATAAATCACCTGTGTCTGGGTCAATAAATACCCGCAAAAATTGATTTTCGAGGACAAACTCAGGGATAAGAGATGCTGAGTTGCTAGGAATTTGGGATGTGGGAACTAGCCAAAATAGACGATAACCGACGGGTGGGATATCAGCTGCTAAAAATAATAATGTTGATGGTGGGGTAAATTGCGAGATCAGTTGATTTCCAGCGACATCATATATTTGCCATTCTGGGTGAGTTGGGGGTAAATTGACAGCAACCACTTCAGAACGTTGCCAGTTGAGGGAATTAAATACAAATATTGGTAGACTATTTGGTTCTGGTGGTTCTGGTAGGGTAAAGTGAGATGCGATCGCCTGCATCGACTCTCTTAATATTCTTGTCCCCACTTGTTCAACTTGCTGCCACTCTGGCAAAGCATCTGTATAAACTTGGGTAATGGAAGAACCAGGTAAAATATCGTGAAACTGGTTAAATAAAACTTGCTTCCAAGCGGTTTCTATCTCTGCTTTGGGATATGTCGCGCCACAGGTAATAGTTGCTAAAGTCGCAAACAGTTCAGCTTGATAAAGTAAATTTTCACTTTGACGATTCCACCGCTTTTGATCAGCGTGAGTAGTATAACAGCCGCGATGAAATTCTAGATAAAGTTCGTCATCCCAGGTGGGGAAGTCTGCTTGGCTAATTTCTTGTAAATACTTTTCGGCGGTTGTAAATTCTAATTCTGGAAATACAGGCGAATGTTGCCAACGTCGGGCAATTTCCAACATATCACGGGTAGGGCCGCCGCCGTGGTCGCCCACACCAGGAAGCCAAAGTGATTCTGTCAAATTGGTTTGGTCTTGCCATTCCAAGGTATAGGCTGCCATTTTAACCGGGTCAATACCTTCGCCGATAGGTGCAGACATCAAACTAAATACTTGACTACCGTCAGGCGATCGCCACCAAAAAGCCCCATAATCAAATTTAGTAGTATCATTCCACCGCAATTTTTGGGTGACAAAATATTCCACACCTGCATTAGCAAAAAACTGCGGTAAAGTTGCACAAAAACCAAAGCTATCAGGAACCCAAACTATCGGCGAAATCTTGCCAAATTTCTCTTGAAAATATCGCTGACCATACAATAACTGACGGACTATCGATTCACCA
The DNA here is from genome assembly GCF_014698045.1 of Aulosira sp. FACHB-615. GTDB lineage: Bacteria > Cyanobacteriota > Cyanobacteriia > Cyanobacteriales > Nostocaceae > Nostoc_B. The sequence continues at coordinate 4,538 of NZ_JACJSE010000001.1, read as the reverse complement.
CTAATCAAATTTAATTCGGGTTCCACCCAAGTCGCGCCAATAATTTCCCACTTCCCCGCCGCCACAGCTTCTTGAATAGCTATAAATAAATCTGGTCGATGTTCTTCCACCCAAGCATAAAGGGCGGGTGTGGAATGACAGAAGATTAATTCAGGAAAATCTTTTTGTAATTTCAGAACCGACTCAAAAGTATTTTGGGTAGCGTTCCAAGTTTCGCTGACAGGCCATAGCCATGCTAAATCTAAATGAGCGTGACCGAGTAAGAAAATTTTAGATTTTAGATTTTGCGAAAAGTTGAGCCAGTGCGTTGGACGGGTTTCCCGGCTTGAAGCAACTGGCGTGGCGGTGTCGGTTTCCGTCCCGCCTAACTTTTCAAGACGGATTTTAGATTGAAATAACTTTTGGCGTAAAGATAAAAGATACTTGTCCCACTCTTCCCTCTCTCTCTCCGCGTCCTCTGCGCCTACCCTTCGGGAAGCCGCTTCGCGTCTAATGCGGTTCGTTTTTTCTATCTCCACCGCCAACCCATCCAACTTTTCCGGCGCAAATTTTTCCAAATACAACTGCGTCACCGCCAACTCATCGGCGACAAAACCGGGGTCAGGATCATGATAATCTGTAGACTCGTAGATTAGGTGCGATCGCATCAAAGCCCCTTGATCATGTCCCGGACTGACCAAGCGCAAAGCTACAATAAACTCATCCCCAGCAGACACACTTTGACTCAGCAAGACTCTGGGGTAAAAATCAAACAAATCTCCAGATTGGACTAATTCTCCATTAACATAAACTTCCGCCGCATCAGCCCACCATACCAAAGCCAAGCGCAAAGATAACCCCGCTAAAGGATAACCCTGTAAATCTTGGGGAACCACGAGTTTCTGCACCAGCCATAAAACTTGTTTCCCGCCTTTCCAAGCAATATGTCCTTTAGCATTTAACTCTACAGGTTGCCAATCAGACAAATTAGATGTAACAACATCCGTAATACTCCAGTCACATTCTTGGTATCGCCAAGTAGACTGAAGATTAACTTGACAAAAAGAGCGTAATTGCTCAATAGTCTTTGAGATTAAATTTGTCTGTGATTGAGATACAGGAGGGGTCATATTTTCGCTAAGATGATGGCACTTACAACGATTTACTGTTGGTCGTTATCTATTTTTGCGTGGGAGTCTCACAACTAAACAAAACTTGAACTCATAAATTATTACCATGTCATCTGGTTCTTCTGGGCGTTATCAAAGCAGACTCTTTAACTTTGTCCACCAGCAATCTCGGCGGTTGACACAACGATGGGAACAAACCTTTCGACAAGTGCAAGTAGCAACTAAGTGGGGTGTAGAAGCATTACTTTACCCGTTGTATCTAGTGTTACAGTCAGCCGAGTCAAAGGTGAAAACGCTGCATAGCAGAGAACCACAATCTAGGCTCAAGTTAGCACCAAATGATCGCGATCGCCACGAAACTCCCCCAACTGCGGATACGCCTATTCAGGTTGTCTTAGAAGCAGTCCAAAAGCTTCCATCTGAGGAAACATCTGTCAAAACATCACCAAGTTTTCACATCATAGGCGCTTGGTGGCGAAAACTGTTTTCACATAGTAAAACAAATAAACTTGCGCTGACCCAATCCTTAACGATTTCAGACAATTCCTCTAGCCATCTCACCCCATCTCAACAAAAAGATGTGCTTCGGCGTTATTTACCCAAAGTCCAAGGAATTGCCACAACACTGGAACAGCGTAAATTAGTGTTAGTGACCACAAATAATGAAATTCTCGATATTTTAACACCGCAACAACAAACAAAAATCTTAGACAAAATTATTAGTGAAGTTGCGCGTTACTGGCATAATCAACAATTAGCATTGCCTGAACAACAGACAGAGTTATTACCAGAAATTCATCGGATTTTAGCCAAGCTCACTGGCGAAACTCCCAGTAAAATTCCTGCATTGACAGCAGGCATATCGCCTGAACTAATAAATACTGGCAGAATCATCGATGTTCTGGATCAAGTCATAGCTAAGTTAGAAAAAAATACTGTATTACCAGTGCAGCAAAATAGCCAAGAAATTATCCAAGTTACTCGGCAAAAATTCCATATATTTCTTTATGGTCAAGATGAGTTTGCTGCACCAGGAAATGTTACCGTCTCATCTGATAGCTTGGAAACACAAACACTGAATTTTCAAGCTTTAATTGAAGCTGCAATCAATTATTTTTTTGGTGTTGGTAAAGAGAAAAAACTGAATTCTGCTAAATCCAATAGACAATCTTTACCTGGAAAAAAATATCAAATTCGGTCTAGAAAACGTAAGTTAACCAATCAAAACACAGCCGCAGAACCTTGGCTAAAGTGGGGCGATTTATTTGGTAATTCAGAATTAGTGCATGACAAAAACAACACGCCACCACTTAATTCTAGCTTGTCAGTTACACAAACAAAACTTGACCGCACTAATAAAAAAGTATCAGAAAAACTGGCTAATATCCCCACAAATGAAAGTAATGCAGGCGAAATTATCCCCGATCAAAACCACAATCATCAAGTCGAAATTCAGCCAGACTGGATAGAAGTTAAAGCTAATTCCATAGAGTATGAGCAGCACTTACTAGAGAAAATTTTAAAATGGCTCGATCGCACTATGCTGTGGTTAGAAGAAATATTAGTAAAAGGTGTTAATTTATTACAAAGGCTATGGCGAGGTAAATAACCAATCAGCAAGCAGGATAAAACGTCACCAATAACCCTTAACTATCGTGAAAGTTCTTGTTTACTGTAAATACTTTAATTTCAAAAATCCCCTAGAAAAACCAAAAATTGAAACCTTTGTCGTGAATTTGCCGCAAATTCCCAAAGTGGGCGAAACTATTGTGGTTGAGAGAATTTCAACGCAAAAACAATTTGTAATTATTTTTGAGTATATTGTGACAGCCGTGCAGTTAAATGCTTCTCAAGAATCTACTGATACAGCAGATGCCCAGGTAAATGCTTGTTTAAATCATTGCTGGGAAGGAACATCAAATTTTAAAATCACCAACTTTTTAGAAAAATAAGTAGTTAAACATAATTAATTACACAAAGTCATTGCGAATGGAGCGAAGCGAAATGAAGCAATCGCAAGGGCTGGGATTGCTTCGCTTCGCTCGCAATGACTGTAATTAATTTTGCGTGTTTACTTAGCTAGGACTTACGCAGTGAGACGAAAAACCAAGGGTTTTGGGAAGGGTGTAAGGGTTTATGTGTATAGGGGTGTATGTGTCCAAAACTCTTACACCCCACACCCTTTAACCCTTACACCCAGTCTCCGCAGAAAATTTTTGTGCGTAAGTCCTGAATAGCTGTTTACCACAAAATATGGTTAAGCAAGTAACGTAAAAGTTTGATTCCTGCTGGTTCTTGATAGTTAGTTAGTAACAAAGCTGTCATAGCTTTTTCCAAAGCTGCTAAAGCTGTTTCGACTTCCTGGCGAGTGGCTTTCGTATGGGGAGAAAAATGTAACGGTTCACCAAAGCGAATAGTTAACTGTTTGCGAAGATATAAGTCATTAGTACCAATTAATGCCACGGGAACTATTGGTACACCAGCACGTAAAGCATATATCACCGTTCCTCGCTTCAAAGGATGATGTAATTTACCCTCAGTGCTTCCCAGTCGTCCTTCAGGAAACAAAATCATTCCGTCCCCGTGGGTTAAAATTCCCAGTACAATGCGGTCTATTTGGCGTAAAGTCTGTATATCGCTGCCAGTAGGCACATTTTGGGCAATGGCGGCGGCGAGTTCGGCTAAATCTTGTCTTCCTGCTTTGGCTGCTTCTATGACAGCCACTTCTTCTTTCCACAACCGCGCCAAAGGAATGACACCGCCAGCAAAATTCAAAATGAAGCGTTTCCAACACTTGTTATACAGAGTGCGAGCATCACCCAAAATATAGTAATAAGGTTGGCTGGGGAGTTCTGCCAATAATAACAAGGGGTCGATGTGATGGAGATGGTTAGCTGCAAGAATGGCTGGTGTCTGCGGTAAGTTTTCGAGGTTTTCTACCCGGACGCGGAATAAAGTATGAATGAGCGATCGCAAAACAAACCTGCGTACACTACCATTAATTTGATGTTCTGTCTGTCCTTGGTTAATGGCTTCCAGGCGATTTAGTGCCTGTTCGATTGTATAACGCACCGCGCGATCGCTTGCTGCTGCCACTCCTTCTTTTACCCGCTTAATACTAGCAGCATCTAAAGATGGCAAACTATCTTGTTGATCATTGGCGGAATTGTTAATCACATCCTTGCTGAGTTCATGTACTCATCATAGATACAGCACCTACGGCTGTTATGAGGTACAGTAGCAGCAACTAGCAAACCAGTTTCTTAAATGTTGAGGATTTATTAAGTCGAGTGCAACTGAGATTAGTTTATCAACCATTTCTGTTGTAGTTGGAGCAAAATTGCGTAAAAAAGATTTAAGTTGTGACCACCATAATTCAATTGGATTAAAATCGGGGGAGTATGGGGATAAACAAATAACTTTCGCACC